>JAFWZG010000090.1 GCA_017517385.1 Akkermansia sp. | reverse complement strand
TGAAATTATAAATCGTTCAAATACTAATACCCGAAATGTAAAATTACATTGGGTGATGTCTATGCAATTTGAACGCGACGAGCGAAAGTTTGATTTCCACGATATAGGGCGCGAGATCAAGCGCAAAAGAGAAGCCAGCGGCATGACACAGGAGCAACTGGCCTGTATCATTGACCGCGATCCCCGTACCGTCATGTACCATGAAAACGACGGCCAGCATCCCAGCCTGAACATTTTCTATCAGCTGGTGACAAGGTTCGATATATCGGTGGATCAGTTCTTTTATCCCGACATGAGCGCAGATGACGCTTGCAAAAAGCGCATCAATATCATGCTCAACTCTATGGACGAAAAGGACTTGCGGTTGGTGGAAACCATTATCCGCTCAATTAAAGAAGCGAAAGAAACGGAGGAAGCGTAAGGAAAGGCGCGGCCTCCGTTTTTTCGTGGGGTTTCCGGGGGTGCGCGTTAGCGGCAAGCAATGCAAGTGTATGGACACTTGCTTTTTTGCGCCCCCACCGGGGCGGCAAAAATGCTTGTTGGGGTTGCTCCCCAAACCCGCTGTACTTCTGGCCACCGTGGCCAGAAGCACTCTTGTCTGTGTCACAGTCCTATCGGGTCTGTTCCTTATTGCGCTGGCCGTCCGTCAGGCCGCGCAGATGATCCACGCTGCCCTTGACCGCCACCAGCTCCCGCATCTCCTGTTGGGCCTTGCGGTAGTCGGCGTAAAGGGCTTTTTTCTTTTCCGTCAGTTCACAGCGGGACTTTTTGAGTGCGTCCATTTTGGGGAGCTTGGCCCCACCCAAAAGCTCACCCAGCGCGGCCTTGGCCGCCCGGCAGTCGGCAAGCTCGGCCTCATGTGCGGCAAGATATTTCTTGCTGTACCGGGCCGCCTTGTAGCCATCGAACACGGGCCGGGTCTTGGCGTAGCTCACCACAGCAGCCATAAGATCGGATACCTTGGACAGCTCGGCCTCGGTCTGCTGAATCTCTCCGGCCAGCGCATGAAAGCGATCCGTGGCCGCCTCGGTCTTGGCCGCCAGCTCGTCGTATTCCATCAGATTGTTTTCTTTCAGAAATTGCAGGGCGGCGGCCATCTGTTTCAAGTTGTAGACCTTGGCCCACCGCTCATAGGCCGGGCCTTTGCCGTGGCTCATGCGTTCCTGAATGTCGATCAGCAGATTGACCCGCTGGGGCGCGGGACGTGAGCCATGCCTGGGCTCGGCCTTGCGGGTGGGAGACTTGCCCTCAATGACAGCCTGAACATCCTCCGGGCCGTAGCCGTCCCCCAGCGTGGATGCCCGGAAACGGGTTGCCCGCTCCTGTCCTGACACTCGGAACGAGATCACGCCGCCCCGCCCGCGCTTCACCTCAATACCCGCCTGTTCCATGCGCCGCAGGAAGTCGGGAAGGTCGGCGGGGCGCTCGGTCAGGGCCGTGTCAATGGCAAGGCGTATCTGCTCCTTATAGGAGAGCTTTTGATCCCCGCCCAGCCATTGCCCATAGTGCAGAAAGCGGCCCTTGCTGTGGAGTTTGGGGTTGGAAATGACGGACAGATCGTGCTCCAGACACACCCGGTCAGAGAGCCGCCGCAGGGCAAAGGTGGAGCCGATGAAGTTGCGGAACTTCCGGGAGCGGTCATAAGCCGTGGAGTTGTAGTAAATGTGGTTGTGAATATGATCCTTGTCTATATGGGTGCAGACAAAGAATTGATATTTTCCCTTTGTCCAGCGCATCGCCGTTTCGTAGCCGATGTGGTTAGCCTCCTCCGCCGTCACCTCGCCCTGCGGGAACGCCTGACGGATCTGGTAGCACAGCGCGCCGCGCTCGGCCTTGCGGTCTGTTTCCCCCTCATACTGATTTTTTACCACCATAAACTCTGCGTGGGCCGTGGCGGGATCACAGAGGTAGGAGGACACCGCCCCCAGCTTCTCCGGGTTCAGGCCGTAGTCGAAGCGGTCTTTCAGACTTTGCAGAGCCGTCCGCTTGGCGGCCTGCTTATGGGGTTTGATATAGGTTGTGGCCGTGGGCGGCCCTCCTCTCTAATGTGGCAAACGGCGGCTGTGGTTAGCCGCCGTTTCTGCATCTTCTGGCCACCGTGACCAGAAGTATCAGCCTGTGATGAAGCCCCGCAAGGCGTAGTTGAGATCGTCCAGCTTGCCCAGCAGCCACCCGGCAAGAGCCGGCAGACCAAAGGGCGAAATGGCAAAGGCCATGATCAGCCCGGCGACGCCTGTTTGCATATCGCCCTCCCAAACAATAATCAGCACACTCAGGATGCCCAGCAGAGAAGCGGGGATCGACAGAACGCCAGCGGAAAGACTCAGCAGGAACGAGAGCGCAGCCACAAGCAGGGTCAGCACCAGCACGAAAGGAGCGGCGATGATTTTCAGAATGATCCGCATTGGATTTACCTCCTATTTCCTGTATATGTCTATTATAACTCTGAAAAAATCGGCACTCAAGGATGCTTCACTTTCACCTGTTACTGCCTTTGAAATCACAGGCTATGATTGTGTGAAATGATATGATATACTTATAGTAATTCAACAAATTCCAATTTGAGGAGGAAAGAAAATGTTACGGCCAAAAGAAGTAGTATGCAAATGGGTAGATGCTTTTAATAATCACGATGTAGAAGCAATCGTAAGCCTGTACCATGACAATGCAACCAATCATCAGGTGACAAATGCCCCCGTG
>JAFWZG010000019.1 GCA_017517385.1 Akkermansia sp. | reverse complement strand
CCGGCCTGACCATCCCCGTGGGTGATGATGACGGCTCCATCTTCGTGGACGGCTCCGTGGAGCTGCGCAGCGGTTACACGAACGTGAACGGCACCGTGGGCTACCGCATCAACTTCTGATGCTTCCCCTGACAGTGTAAAATCCAAGCCCGGGCTGCTTACTCAGCAGCCCGGGCTTTCTGCTGCCGGGACTTTTTTTATCTGGCCTGCCCCCTTCTCTTCTTGACAGCGCCAAGCTGATAAAGCATAATGAGGAGGCACGCACATGAAGGAGTATTACTATTTAGACGCACAGAAAAAGCCCTGCGGCCCCCACACCGCGGATGAACTCCGAGCACTGCTCACCCTTGGGCACCTCTCGTCCGGAACACTCATCGCCCACAAGGGCGCTGATAAGTGGGTACCTTTATCCACTCTAACAGCCCCTGCCACGCCCAAGCCTGCAGCACAGGTGCCCCCTCCCGTTCCGAGCCCGGTAGCAGGTAACTGCCCCAATTGCGGGCAGCAGATTACGCTCACAAATGGCACCTTCCCCTCACGCTGCCCTCACTGCACCTTCAGGCTCTGTGCGGATAATCCCAATGGCTTGTGGTCAAACTTTAAGCTGGCTTTCAGTAAAATGTTCGTACTGCGCGGCAGAGCGCCACGCATCGAGTACTGGTCCTATTATCTGTTTTCCATGATTTTTAACTACGCGGTATACTTTCTATTTTTCATTATCGCGTTTTTGCTTGGTCTGGCTATAGAGAAGGACAAGGGCGATCCCACCATCGCACTCGGCATGATGTTCATCCTATATATAATATATTCTTTGTTCTGCCTTGCACTGGCGGTTCCACAGATAACAGCCGGTGTTCGCCGCCTGCATGATGTCGGTAAGAGCGGGTGGCTATTTATGATTCCAATCCTATTAACTATGGTTCTGGCAGCGATTTTGATTTACGCCGCCGCCCACGCGAGCGAAAAGCATCCCGATGAAATATTGATAATCTCCGGCGGAATCCTCATTCTGACAACGCTCGGCTATGGTATTTACTTGTTCGTGCTCACCCTTCTGGATAGCCAGCGCGGCCCAAACAAATACGGGCCCTCATCCAAATACCCCCTCGGTTAAGCATATTGCCACCGGAGGCAAATAATTTCATCATTTGCCTGGGCTGCTGCCTCAGCAGCCCGGGCTTTCTGCTGCAGATTTTGCCCCAGAGGGCACTTCCTGCTTGACAGCGCGCAGTCTGTAAGGCAGAATGAAGAGAATAAATGATAGGAAAGTATATCAGCCGCTGCAGCAATCACGGGCCACATACGCCAAGAGCATATGAGGGCTCCGAGGAGTCTGCTCACCTGCCCGGTATCATATCCTTAGCACACAATCTCGCCACCTCTCATCAGCCATGAACACACAGCCTCCAGCCACAACTGACCTGCTCTGCCCCCGCTGCAAGGGCGTACTGCCTGTGAAAGACGGCAAGCTGCCGGAGAACTGCCCGGGGTGCAACTTCCTGCTGCGCGCGAGAAGAGAAAAAGCGTATAATCACAATTTCGTGCTAGCTTTCCGGAAAGCATGGATATGGTGCGGCCGTTCCACGCGGCGCGAGCTGCTGGGGTTCGTCACCATCATGGGCAGCATCGGCCTACTGCTGGCACTGCTGATGGACATCGTATGCGGTGGCTGGCTGATAACATTTTTCCGCGAGCACATCTACCCGGTGGCCACGATTAGCGGCATGCTGAGCTATATTCTGATAGCCATAGTGGGAGCGGCCCTCCTGCTGTGGCTGCTTGCGGCGTTCGTCCCCTTCATAAGCCTGGTAGTGCGCCGCCTGCATGATGTGGGGCGCGGTATATGCTGGCTCATTATGCTCATACTGTTCCTAGCCGTAAGCGCCGGTGCCCTGTATTGCTCAGAGGCCGCAGCGCAGCAGCAGCCCGGCACGGAAAACTTCCTTTCCTGCGTGCCCGTGGAAGTATGGCCGTACGCCATCATCATTCCCGCTGTATTTTCCGTCGTCCTTGGGCTGACAATAGGCATGTTCTGCATAATGGACAGCGAGCGCGGCTCAAATAAATATGGCCCCTCCGCCAAATATCCTCTCGAATAACTAGCTTGTTTTTCCGAACAGATTTATGATTGAAACACACATCTCCGCCCCTACCGCCGGCATCCATACCTACGCCGGCGACTGCCCCGGCTGTGGGCAAGGCATCCTCTCTGAACATGGCAAAGTCCCTCACCGCTGCAACACCTGCGGCCACTCGCTGCGCTCGGAAAAGCCTGATAGCCCCCTGTACAACATAAAGCGCAGCCTCAGCCTGTACTGTGATACACGAGGGCGCTCCTCAAGGCGCGAGTTCTGGGCTTTTACCTTCGCAGCCCTTGCCCTGCTTGTGGGAGAAACCGCGCTATTTCTTGCTTGTTACACGCACCACGAATGGCCTGAGCCACCGGTATGGGTATGGCTCATCCTGCCAGCCCTGCTGGCCTGCCCCTTCACCACGCTGACAGTACGGCGCCTGCATGATTTAGGAAAAGGCCCGGGGCTCATGACAACCTTCCTCCTGCTGGCGCTCGCCGGCACAGCCGTCATTGTGCTGCACCACCAAGGCATATGGCCTGAGCTTATCACGGAAAACGCCTCAGAGTGGGCTTGGGCCACCCTGCGCGCGGACGTTATCGTGGGCAGCATCATTCTCTACCTCGCCACGCAGCACCGCCTACCCGGGCCAAATGAATACGGCCCGGCGCCTAAATGAGAATACATGCTGTTGAATGAGGATTACAGTGAATGACATAAATCCTGCGTGAATGGCCACAGCCTGACATAATATAAACTTGCCAAGAGCCGTAAATATGTTACCATCAGCGTGGATGAAGCACTACATGTATCTGGCAATTCTGGTGATATGCCAGCTGGCCTGTGGGCAAAATTTTGATCCTCCCCCCTTAAATCCGGATCCCCTGAGCAACGAGGGCCTCACGCACCGCCCCCACACCGCCCGCCCCTCCGGAGGAGCCGTTATCTCCGGCACCACAACAAGCTCCGCCAACGGCCGTTTCCGCTCTCAACCCGTCCCCCGAGAGCGCACACGAGTGGCCGTTCTGGGCTATCACAACTTCAGCGCCACTCGCCCCGTGAGCGATATGCTCCTGCGAACCTCTGAACTGCGTGCTCAGATGGAAAAAATCCGCCGCGAGGGTATCACCGTTATCAGCATGAGAGAGTTCCTCGAATGGCGCTTCGGGAACCTTCAACTGCCGGAAAAATGCGTACTCATCACTCTGGATGACGGCTGGCGCAGCGTGTATACGGACGCTTACCCCATCTTCCGCGAGTACGGCTACCCCTTCCACCTTTTCCTCTACACACGCTACCTCACCGGCCGAGGTGACAGTATGTCCCCCGAAATGGTGCGCAACATGATGGCAAACGGCGCCTCCGTGGGTAGCCACTCCGTTTCTCACCCCTACCCGAGCACCTGGCGCCGCCACCAAAACGCCGGCCAGCAGGCATACCACGCCTTTATCGACCGCGAATTCGGAGACTCCCGCCGCTATCTAGAGCAGCACTTCGGGCAGGTGAATACCTACTGCTACCCCGGCGGCTATAACGATGAAGCCATGGTAAGCCGCCTTCCCTTGCATGGTTATGTGGCAGCCTTCACTGTTATCCCCGGCAAGGTTACTTGCGAGGTAGACCCGCTGCGCATAGACCGCTACATGGTGTTCGGTACGGATCACTCCATCTTCCGCCGCGCTATTGATTTCGGCACTCAGGACGCCTCCAGCCGCCCCTCCTCCAGCGCACAGCCCGGCCGAGTGGCGGCTAGCGCACCGCCGCCCCCCTTCCCCGTATCCCCCAAGCCGCAATCCTGCGTGCCCTCAGATGTGCCCACCATCACCGCTCAGCTCAGCGGCCTGAGTGGTATCAACCTTTCTACCGTTCGCATGGAAGTGAGTGGCTTTGGCAGAGTGCCTGCCAAGCTTGATGCCGCCTCACGCTCCCTTCAGTGGACTCCTCCATGCCGCATTTACATGCCGAATCTCTCCGTACACGTGTATTGGGACAGTACAGACGGGACCCACCATCGAGCTGAATGGTCCTTCAGTATAGACCAAACCGTGACGATAGACCAATAAACTCATTCTACCATCCGCACATCATGGACGCAGAAGATAAAAGCACCCCCACCACCTCCGCAGAGGTGAAGCCCGCCAAGCCGCGCGCCGCGCGCAAGCCTGCCGCTCGCAAGAGTGCTGCTAAGGCCGCCGCCCCCGCCACGGAATCCGGCGCCACTCCTCCTGCCGAGAAACCCGCACGTAAGCCCCGCAGCAAGAAGACGCCTGCCGCCACAAGCGCAGCTCCCGCTGCTGAGGCCCCCGCCGTGCAGGAGAAAAAGCAGCAAACTGAGCGCAAACCCCGTGGCAAAAAGCCTGCAAACCCCGCAGCCACCCCCACTCCTCAGCCCGCCCCGGCACAGCCCGCTCCCGCACCCACACCTCAGCCCTCCCCGGCTCCGGCACCTGCCGAAAAAGCTGAAAAGCCTGCACCCGCACAGCCCCAGCAGAACAACAAGCCTGCACCCACCGCTGAACAGCCCGCTCCCCGTAAGGAGAACCCTCAGCAGCAGTCCCAGCAGAAGCCTGCTCAGGAACGCTGGGAGCGAGAGCCTGATCCCCGTGACTTCCCCGCACCTGAGCCCGCCCCCGGCTTCGCCGTACCCGAGACAGTGGGCGGCAACGAAGGTGGCAACTCCGGCAGCAAGAACCGCCGCAAGCGCCGCCGCAACCGCCGTAACCGCGAAAATGCCGAGCAGCAACAGCCCCAAGCACCCGCACCTAAGGTGGATCCGGATGAGCTCGTGCGCCGCGCTTGGAAAATTTATCTCGGCGAGGTGACGGAGGAAGGCCTTGCCCTCATGGATGACCGCACCGCAGCGGAGGCATCCCGCCGCGCCTTCCGCGTGGCTGAGCTCTTCTTGCAGGAGGCCGCCCGCTATCGCCAGCCCGCTCCTCGCCCCTCCCTACCTCAGCCCCCTGAGCTCGAAATCGTGGTTACTGATGAGGAAGAAACAGACTCCGACGACGAGAGCTGATTCACCCCTCACACTTTCCTCTCACACCGCTTCGCCCTCCGGCGAAGCGGTTTTTTTATCCGTGTAACGAGTCTAAGACATGCTTTCAGCTTGCCGAAGAGCCACATTTTAGGTAGAATACGAGTCTGGTAACAACTTAAAAAAACACAGCCCCCATGTCTCAAAGGCCTGATTTTCTTGCGCAACGCACGCCTATAACATTCGTTGATTTATTTGCCGGCGCTGGAGGCATCAGCGAGGGTTTTTTACAGGCATACACAGACAAAAAATATTTTGACTTCATTCTCGCTTCTGACATCAATGAGAATTGCGAGCTAACGCATGAAGTCAGATACAACGAACAACTCGGTCTGGATTTAAAGTTCATCTGCCAAGATATCATGGAAGATAGCTTCCTCGAGAACCTGAAAAAGCAAATAGGTAACACAGTGGTAGATGTCGTTACCGGAGGCCCAAGTTGTCAATCCTTTAGCTTATCAGGAAGAAGACGCAAGTTTGATAAAAGAGACGATTTATTCCATCACTATTTAAAAGTCATCAAGTACTTGAGACCTAAGTACTTTGTAATGGAAAATGTTAAAGGCATTTTAACTAAGGATGGAGGTCGAATTAAGGAACGTATTTTGAATGAAATACGCTCCATTGTAGATGTTAATAAGGTACCCGTCCTTTATTCCTTCATTCAAACTGAACTGAATGAACTTACTCCTTTTCAGCGCAGCATTTATCTGGCCAAATTAGACATTGAAACTTCGGCCCATGAAAAAAAGGAAACATATCGAGATGTTTACTTCAGCATGCTGCAAGAGCGTTTTAAAGAAATCACAAGAGGTATCGACTATAAAATTAGCAAATCGAATCAATCTGTAAATACTGCAAGGCACGGGTTGGCTCTTATGCGACAAAGCAAAATGAGAGAGCAGATTAAAGCTCAAACCATTCAGCTCAAAACCAAAACTGATTTGGATAATGACACCTACGTCGATGGAATGAACGATTTTATCGACTTTATCTCAGACGCTTCAATTCTGGAAAAAACTATAAATGCTCTTGAGCATATGAAATCAATAACGGAAACCCCGGAATTAATTTCATTACTTCAATGGGCCCTTGGTTTATACGTGAAGTCGATTGACGAGTGCTTTGATGACTTAGCTTCACATGCTCAACTAGAAGGAAAGTTTCCTCAGCTGACAGCAATCCTGAATAAGGTGCGACTGTACAATATAGCAAGACCTATAGTCCTCAATTCTTCAGATTACGGCGTACCTCAGAATCGTGAGCGCGTGGTGTTTATCGGCTGCCGTAACGACCAAAGTTTAATTTCCTCCATACCAGCCACTGTTACCCCAGAAAATAAGGTAACCGTATATGAGGCATTATGGGATTTAGACTTTATTGGTAACGGAGAAGAGATTACGCAGTACAAAAAAATTAAACCCAAGGCATGTTACGCTGGTTTACTACAGTCTCGGAGTTGCGACAGTCAGCCAACCAATGAAGGCAAGCTCTATTCTGTATGGCAAAAAGAAGGCCGATTAGGGCATCGCTTTATTTTTGATAAAGCTCCTTTTTACGTACGAGATAAAGAGGCGTTAGCGTCTCCTTTGTTACATCGCTATGAGGCACTTCTCAACCATCAGACTAGTACGCAAAAAGAAGCTGTTAGGCAAAGGCTAGAACTAATTGCAAAATGCGGTGATTATAACGAAAACACTAAGAGAGTATTAAAGGAACATGGCCTCGATTCAGACAAACGAAATTATAACGTACTTAATCCGGAAGGTCAGAGTCCCACAGTCATGACGATGCCCGATGATTTTATTCATTACTCAGCATACCGCGCTCTTACAGTGCGAGAAATGGCTCGATTACAATCATTTGACGATACTTTTGTATTCCAAGGTAAGAGGAGTACTGGCGGAGATAAGAGAAAAGTCGAAATACCTCAATATACTTTGGTCGGTAATGCAGTTCCTCCTTTAATGGCTCGTGCAATTGCTCAGTCCATTTTAGAAAAAATTAACTAGCCATTTACGTTATGATACACATGCGCGCATTCAGTCCAATAGAAGAGGCTCGATTGGCTATTCTAACCCAAAAGAGTGTATCATATACACTTGTACATATTACGGCCACAGGATTTCAAAAGTCGATTCTCGATGCAACAGATCCTATGCGCGAGTATTTTTTGGAAAACAATATCCACAATTACGAACAACAGAAACAGGGAACAGCAAATAAGGTCCAAGTTAAGTCAAAAATCCTAACTAACAAAGAGGAAGTTCATACAGTGACTTCATTTTACCGACCCGAAACAAAAAAAGGAGACCCGCGATTGTGGGTATATGATGTCAAGAAGTATTGTTTTCCTGATGATATTCTTGCTTTAACCTACTTTGAAGATTGCCTTTATGTACTGAATATAACGCAATCAGATATTATTGCAGACTTAGATAGCCCTATCGCTAATCCTATTAAAGAACTAATTTGTGAAATAGAGGAAAAATCTACTTCCGTTGCAAATGAACTATTAGCTAAGTTCCAGATCTTTGCCAATGAGTGGATTAAAATTGATGTTGAAGCAGATACCGGAATAGGCAGAACAATTGAACGGCTGCTTGGAATTCCCATGAACTCTACAAATGAACCTGATTACAAGGGCATAGAACTCAAATCTGCACGACCTAAAACAACAAGAACAACCCTCTTTAGCAAAACTCCGGATTGGACAATAAGCGCGTGCAAGAGTTCGCAAGATATTCTGGCCAAATGCGGGTATATAACTGCAGAGGGGCGTCTATCCTATCGCAACACACTAGTTTGCAACATACCAAACTCGCAAGGGCTATTCTTGTACCTAAATGGAATCGAGGATTACTTGGAAATTAAACAAAAGCAAGTCCAGATTGACTATGATATAGCAGTTTGGCGTTTAAAAACTTTGCACGATACGTTAAAAAAGAAACACGCAGAAACATTTTGGATTAGCACTAACACAAGAAAACAACATGGGTATACCGAGTTCCAAATTTCCAAGATAACTCATTCCAGAAAACCAATAATTACCCAATTTGATTACATGTTGGAACAAAGAAAAATTTCAGTAGACTTACTTTTAGGGCGAGAAAAGCACGGCGATACATACGCGTTTAAATTAAAAAAAGGTGGAGTTCCTTTGCTATTCCCCGAACCCCGCATTTATACGATTTCTCGTTAATGCGCTACTACGCTTTACACATAGCGGTAGTAGATTAAGCTAAAAAGTTTTAAAACACCTCCCCTTCACCGCCTATTTTCCAACCGCTTCGCCCTCCGGCGAAGCGGTTTTTTAGTGCTGAGATACGCGGCGGGTGGGAGCTGAGACAGGCCACGGGAAGTGAGGACAAAAAAGAACCGCTCTCCACCGTGAGATGAAGAGCGGCCGCAGATTTAGTGTAAGTTCAGAGAGATGAGAAGAAGTTCAGAGGCATCAGGCCTTCTCCTCGGCCTCGCCCTCCTCCTTGCGGGAAGGCATCTTGCCGGTGGTGAAGTACTGCTCGATTTCCTCGAGGGTACGGCCCTTAGTCTCAGGCATGAAGAAGGCAGCCGTGATGAAGTAAATCACTGTGAAGCCAGCCAGCCAGAAGAATACGGAGGAGTAACCGGAGGAACCCACCCAGGGCAGGAAGGTACCTGCAATCGTGGTGGAAACGGCCTGGTTAATCAGCAGAGCGATGGCCATACCGTTAGCGCGGATGCGGTTCGGCATGAGCTCGGAGAGAGCCAGCCATACGCACACGCCGGGACCTGCAGCGTAGAAGGCGATGAACACCACGAAGAAACCGGCCACCATGTAACCGGTGAATGCACCGGGCTTCATGCCGATTTCAGCGCGGGTGATGGTAATCTCCTTCACGGTACCTTCCGGAAGCGGAGTGGACCAGAAGCAGATATCATCCATGAAGGTGGGGGCAAGAGCCACGTCCTTTTCCACCTTAATAGCGGAACCCTCAGCATTAGCATCAGCGGCTACCTCAGCCACCTCCTGCTTGCTGTCCAGACCGTGCTGGTAAGTCACGATAAGCTGCATACCGGGAGCCACGGATTCACCCTGCATGAAGGTAGCGGCGTAATCACGGCTGATTTCGGGGTCCTGCATGGCGCTCTTAACCACATCAGCAGCATTCACGGTGAGGGTGTTCTCAGGAGTTACAGAGGCCTTCACGATGTCGGTAACATCCACGCGGTTGTTCTCCACGGTGAGGAACATGCAGCCCACACCGGCAAGACCCACGATGATACCGAGCGTACCCATCTTCAGAAGGAAGGTACGGCCCTTCTTGTCCACGAGGGAAACAGCCACAATCGTCATGAGCATGTTCATGACCTTAATACCGAGGTCAGCCCAGTTAGCGAAGGTGCCCTGAAGGCCGGCCTGCTGGAAAATCTTCACGGAGTAGTTGAGCACAGAGTTAATACCCGTAGCCTGAGTGCAGGCCAGCACCACTACAGCCAGAATGAAGGGGATGACGTACTTGCGCTGCAGAAGTCTATCACCCTTAGCGGCTTCGGCCATTGCGGCCTTCTCAGCAGCCTCACGTGCATCAGCGTCCTTCATTTCCTGAAGGATTTCACGAGCGGCCTCATCTCCGTTGTTGGAAGCAAGGGAAATAAGAGCCTCCTCCTCACGGCCGTTACGATAGAGCCAGCGGGGGGATTCCTTGAGTTTGAAAGCACCGATGAAGAGAATGATACCGGGAATAGCGGAGCTCCAGAAAATCACCTGCCAAGCCAGCTGCTTGTGCTCGGCAGACACGGTGACATCATCAGCAGCACCCACAATCTGCGTGGTCACCAAACCGATAACAGCGGCGAACACCAGACCCACGGTGAGCATGAACTGGAACATGCCGGTACCCTTACCACGGGAGTTGGCGTCCAGACATTCAGCCAGATACATGGGAACAACCACACCTACCAGACCGGCAGATGCACCCTGAAGAATACGGCCGCTCATCAGCATAAGGAAGCTGCCGGAGGAGAAGCAGATAACCGGAATACTCAGCGTGAACAGAAGAGCAGAAAGAAGGATGACCTTCTTACGGCCCAGCCACTCTGCCAGCATACCTGCGAACAGGGAGGAGATAACGGAACCGGCCAGCACAGCTGCCACCACGATGGAAAGTTCCTGCGGGGAATAAGAGGAAGTCTTCTCGATGTAAGGCAGAGCCGCGGCAATAACGCCTACGTCAATACCATACAGAAGACCGCCCAGACCAGCCATTACCATAAGGTAAAGGGCGTAGCGTTTGACCGATGCTGAGAGCTCGGTTGTCGTTGTATCTGTACTCATAACGGAACCATTATACCACTCTGAGCGCTCAGTTCAACCCTAAAATTCGGGCTAGAACACGTATTTCTGCACTTTTTTACACTGAACTCTGATTTCTAATATATAGAGCAGGCTCAAAATTACACAAATACGCGAAAATGCTAGGTTCAACCTAGCGAATGGTATATCTTCAAGGCCGTTTCCGGCGTACAGGGAACAGGCGCGGCCCAAGGCTCGCGGCGCAACCACGTGCGCTGCCGCTTGGCATATTGGCGCGTGAGCAAGGCCAGAGCAGCCGTGAGCTCCGCCTTCGTAGTCTTACCGGCTAGGTGCTCGCGGATGAGGCTCAGGCCGAGCGTTTTCTCAGCCGTAGGAGAAAGCGCCTCCGGCAGGGCGGCCACTTCTTCAATCGCGCCCGCCTCCAGCATCTGAGCAGCACGGGCCGCGATGCGGGCGTCCAGCTCCGGTACCTCGCGAGTAAGGGAGAACCCCGGGCCACAGGCTTCCGGCTGCCAGTTGTTGCGCCAGTACGAAAGTGGCTTGCCACCGAGCAGGACTATTTCCAGATTCCGCACCACATAGCGCGGGTTCAGCAAGTTCGTGGCCGCGGCCCCTTCCGGGTCCACCTCCTGCAAGCGGCGCACGGCTTCCTCCGGCGGGAGCGCTTCCAGCTGAGCCCGGAGCTCAGGATCACTTGGCGGCGCCGGCGAAATGCCGTGCGATATAAATTTAACATACAGGCCACTGCCGCCCGTCACAATAGGCACGGCACCGCGTGCCTTAATACCCGCTATGCATGCCTGCGCCCTGCGCGCGTGCGTAGCAGCATCATTATTCTCACTCACCTCCATGGTACCAATGAGGTGGTGAGGAATGCCACCCATCTCCTCCACACCGGGGGCCGCCGTCAGCACGGGCATGGCGCGGTACACCTGATAGGCGTCCGCGCTCACAATTTCAGCGCGCCCCAAGAGCTGCGCCAGCTCCACCGCCACTCGGCTCTTACCACATCCGGTCGGCCCCAGAATGAAAATGGGTGCATTCATGAGGCATCAACCGCAACACATCTCGCCGCGAAGCGTAGCCACATCCTTGCCCAGGTATGCACCCAGCGCAAAGCCGAACTCCAGCGCCGCGCCGGGACCACGCCCCGTCACGATGTTACCATCCGTCACAGCCGGAGCGTCAGATATGGAAGCGGCCGTTTTGATATCTGAGGTCACGGCCTCAGCGGGATAGCAAGTAATATGGCGCCCAGCCAGCACACCGGCGGCCTCCAGCGCTATGGGTGCCGCGCAAATGGCAGCCACCAGCTTCCCTTCCGCATGCATGGCACGCACCAGCTCAAGCACCTCCGGTGTATCCCTCAGCAGCCAGCTGGCAGCTCCACCGGGCAGTACCACCCCATCATAATCTTCAGGCTTCACTCCGGCCAGCAGACGCTCAGCCTGCATCACCAGCCCATGAGCCCCCTCCACTGCAAGCCCCTTCACGCCCGCAGTCTCCACACACACGCCCAGACGCCTCAGGATATCCACAGGCGCACTGAACTCAATTTCCTCAAATCCGGGAGCCATTAATACTAATATTGGTCTCATATGCGCTAGTTTATCCCATTTCTCACTCATTCTCAACCCCAAAATTCAAATTTATTGCAATTATTTAACTTTTTAGCTTGACATCACTCAAACTTTTTCATATAATACGCACGTCAACTTAGAGTACACTCCAGTTTTCTACAATAAAACGGAGAACTCCGAGAAAGACAAAAAAGAAACAACTCACTACATCAAGAACAACATTTATGAAGATTCGTTACTCACTCCTTGCCGCCGCGCTTCTCGTACCTGCCTACGCCGGTACCGCTACTCCCCTTATTGAGACTGCCGAGCCCGCAGCTAAGCGTCTGAGCGGCTCCATCACACTTGGCTATGATACCAACTACACCGGCCGCGGTTATGTGGTATCCCACTCCGTGGCTGAAGGTGACAGCGTAGTTTACGGTGCTGTAAAACTTAACTATGATCTTGGGCAGCCCGGTCAGTGGACTCTGGGTTCCACTGTTGCTTATCAGGTTCCGACCTCCGGTCACAGACTTTACGGTGGCGGCGTGAAGCTCAGCCAGCCCACTCCCTTGGCTCCCGGCTTTGTAGCACCTGCCGGCACTCGCGTTCCCATCGGTGACAAGAACATCGAGAACCAGTTTACCATCATCACTCAGGCCAACTATGCCAGCACAAGCGGCCTGTGGAACATCTCCCTTGGTCACTACTTCACACACGGTGGTCTTCTGGGCGTGATGGCCAAGCACTACCGCGATCAGGGTGCTTCCGTAGTGAACGAAGTATTCATCGCCCCCGAGTGGACTCCCTACAAGTGGCTGAGCGTGGGCGTAAAGACCAGCTTCTCCTTCCAGGGCATCACCGGCTGGTGGTTTGAGCCGTACGTAACCGTGAAGGCCCCCATCATCGGCACCCCCGAGGACATCAAGCTTCTTGGTGTTGTAACTCTGGGCATGAGCGCCACGGCTGACTACTTTGCAGACCCCTACAATGCTTGCGGCAACGGTTCTCAGGCTTTCTGGGTGAAGTTCTCCACTCCTTGGTTCGTGCGTGACAACTTCATCATCACTCCCTCCATCAGCTTCAACTGGCTGGGCAAGGGTGGTCTTGATGCCAACAAGCGCGCCGAGGCTCGTCCGCTTGACAACAACGCTGTCCCCTTCCGCAACTTCGGTGTGGTAGCCGGCATCAGCGCCACATACACATTCTAATAAAAAAGCCTGATTTTTATCTGGTAAAGCAGAAAAGAGCTGCTATAATAGCAATAGGCTCCGATCTGCCATGAGCGGAGCCGCCTGCCCCACACAGGGCCGGGCGGCTCTCTCACATGCAGAGCTGAAACTTATTACCTGACTTAACAACAGCACAACAGATTTTATGGCTGAACTCATCGTATACGGCAAGGAAAACATCATCCAGCCGGCCTTCTACATGCCCAACCGCATCAGCATTGAGGCAGGTAAGGCCATGCACAAGCTGCTGAACGGCAAAGTATGTTACCTCGTGGATCCCACATATCCGCCCGCACCGGAAATCATGGATTTCCTGAAGCGCAAGGATGTAGAGATTGAATACTTCGACTTCCGCAACACCACCTCCCGCGCCGTGCGCGAGCAGATTCTGGCGAAGTTTGCACAGGGTACCAGCGTGGTATTCCTGCCCGGGCAGGTAGCCAAGCACCGCGGTACATATTCTGATGTACCTTCTCCCTTCCTGCGCCACGTTGGCAGCCTGCACATCTCTCCTGTGCCGCTGTACCTCGGCTATTTCGGCGACAGCGTAAGAAACCTCTACCGCGAGGTGTACGAAGAAGGCTGCCATGAGGAGCTCTGCATCCTGCCCCAGCTGGCTCCCGGCCCGCAGACCGGTGAGCGCCTCATGAAAGCATGGCTGGAGACCGGCGCTGCCCGCTTCGCTGACCAGCCCATCCTTAAGACCTCCCTCACCACACAGCTGGTGAAGGGCATCAAGGCGCACCCGAACACGGAAATCATTGACGGCATGACCGGCAACACCCTCCCCTTCTTCAAGGCTCTGGGTGTATCCATGACCGTGGCCAAGCTGCTGCGCAAGCGTGATGACAAGCGCATCGGCGTAATTCTGCCTCCGGGTCCGGGCGGTGTTATCGCCACGCTCAGCTGCCTGCTTGCCGGCATCACCCCCGTGCTTATCAACTACGCTTCCTCCCGCTCTGCGTTCGAGAGCACCGTACGTCAGGCAGGGCTGAAGACCTTCATCACAGCCCGCAAGTTCATGCAGAAGCTGGACACCTTCCCCTGGCCGCCTGAGGATCAGCTCATTCTGGTGGAAGACCTGCTGAAGAACCTTTCCAAGCCCGCTCTCATCGCTAACGTGCTGCTGGCCAAGGCCGGTCCCGCCTCCGTGATTTGCAAGATGTTCAACACGGACGCTCGCAAGGATACGGATGAAGCCGTGATGCTCTTCACCTCCGGCTCCTCCGGCGAGCCCAAGGGCGTGACTCTCACGCACCGCATGATTCTTGCTAACACCTCCCAGTGCGCCTGCCGCTTGGAGCTGGATGGCATGCGCTTCCTCGCCAGCCTTCCCATCTTCCACAGCTTCGGCATGACGGTAGCCATGATGCTGCCGCTGCTCACCGGCTGCCCGCTCTGCGCTTATCCGAACCCCACGGATGCCCGCACCATCAACGAGCTCATCCAGAAGTACCAGCTCACCCTTGTGGTAGCCACCCCCACCTTCGCCCGCGCTTACCTGCGCCGCGCAGACAAGGAAACCTACAAGAGCGTGCGTTACTTCGTGTTGGGTGCCGAAAAGCTGCAGCCTGATTTGGAGCGCGAGTTCCTGACCAAGTGCGATGTGAAGCTTCTGGAAGGTTACGGCCTCACCGAGACCGCACCCGTTATTTCCGCCAACATGCCTGATGTGCCGCTCATCCCGGGCTCCAAGTTCTTCGTACCCGGCACCGTGGCCCGAAGCGTGGGCGCCCTGCTGCCCGGCATCGCCATCCGCATCACGGATGTGGATGACGACACCAAGGAACTCCCCCTCACCGAGCGCGGTATGGTATGGTTCAAGGGTGCCAACGTCTTCAGTGGTTATGTGGGCAAGCCCGAGCTGAACCACGACCTCTTCTGGAACGGCTGGTTCAAGACGGGCGATATCGGCCAGATGGACCTCAACGGCTTCCTGACACTCGGTGGCCGCCTCTCCCGCTTCTCCAAGATTGGCGGTGAAATGGTGCCGCACGAAGGTGTGGAGCTGGCCATCAGCGAAGGCCTCGAGCTGAACGCTGAAGATGGCGTGAAGATCGCCATCACCGGCGTAAGTGATGCTCAGAAGGGTGAGGCCCTCGTGCTCCTCTCGGCCCTGCCCCAGCACCAGCGCAGCTCCGAGGAAAAGGAAATTCTCACCAACCTCCGCACCATGCTGGCAGACAAGGAAATGCCCACCCTCTGGGCTCCCAAGTACCTGGTGCCCGTGGAAAGCATCCCCGTACTGCCCACCGGCAAGCTGGACCTCCGCGGCTGCAAGCTGCTGGCTGAAGAAGCTCTGGGTGACCTGAGCTAAAGCTCCTGAGAGTCGTTAGTATTTTCGCGCCTGCAAGGAATCCCCTTGCAGGCGCTTTTTCATCCTCACACGTAGCGGCAGCTTATTCCGGCACGCCATCCTTGCAAGAGCGTCCACGCGAACAACGCCGAGCCAACGTGGCTTTTTTAACGCGGCGCAAGCCGGTTAACGGTAGCATATAAGCTATGCATTCCGCGGGCATGTGCCCGCCTAATTCATAAGCCCCGGTGAGGGGCGATATAAAGTAGCCCGGGCGTGAAGCTCCGCTAGGAGCGGAACCCCGGGAAAAGGATTAAAAGAAATGTGAACCCCGGAAGTCAATTATGAAAATGAAAAAGGTGAAATTTTATGCCACGCTACGTGGGGAAGGGCTCATTGCCGCCCTTCCCCACACCCCTTTCTGCTAGGGAGTTGGGCACCTTCGGAGACTTTTTATACCTATGCGTAGTTTTTTTCGGATAGCCACTTTTTTGTTTCAACATTAAGCCAGATCAATAATTTTCGCATACACGCAACCATTGCTACGATTGTTTTTTTGCCT
>JAFWZG010000089.1 GCA_017517385.1 Akkermansia sp. | reverse complement strand
GACTCGCTACGCTCGCTGTCATTTTGGGGCAGAAAAATGGTGGATTTGCCTTGTTTTTTAGTCAATTATCCGCTAAAATTTCGGTGACCGCAATTTTGAGGCATCCACTTTTCGGTGACTGTTTTTTTTGAGGCAATACGTATAAAACAAAGTGCGTTTGTGCTGTGATTTGCCTTGACTCCGAAGTCTTGACAAGCTAGAATTGATAACCGTATATTTTTTCGTCATGAAGCTGCACCTTCCCATTTCTCTCCGCAAATCACTTTTGTCATTGTTTGCTATAGCGTTGACTACAACAGTACCAATGCTTGATGCTGCGATTATGAACAGTGATGTGTCGTTGATTACGTACGCCGATTATGGTCAAAACCTCGGACGCTACAAAACGGACGCCACGGCCAACGCTTTGTTGAGCTACATTCGCGAGCGAGACGGCGGAGTGGTGCTGACATATATTGGCGGGCAGAGTGATTACCTGTTGCCGCATGAGATGCCGAACTTCACCGGCACGACGAACGATGGCGCTTTTATGTCTCTGGGCTACAATGCAACGGTATCAGTGCAGCACAATGGGGTAACTAGCGGCGGTTTTACCGGCGGCTATCTGGAGTCCAACCAGCAGGTTCTGTACCAAGGTATTGAGTATCGTATAGATAATAGCGAAACCTTCCTGCATTCCCCCAATGGTGGTTACGATAACCGTAGTAATGGCGGCTTTGACCACAAGGTAACTCGCATGAGCAAGGTCATTACCGATGTGGAGACCGCTACCTTGTTCTCCGGCACATCGGATGAGATGCGTAAATACGCCATGGGGAAGTTGGTTTACCATGCGGGTGCCGGCTCCATGGGCATGTATGACACGACTACCGGTACCATAAGCGGCTTAGCCGGAGCCTACAGCTACATTATCGGCGGTATTGATACGGTAGACGGCGTTAACTCCGGTGGTAAGGATGGTGTAGGCGATATCATACACACCCAATTCGAGATGGAAGGCTATTACTCCATTTCATCCTCACAGCCCATGCCTTTTGCTGGTCAGGGTGGTGATTCCGGTAGTCCCATTTTCATTTACAATGAGAATACACAGCAGTATGAGTACGTGGGCGCCGCGGCCTACATTGGCGGGTATGGTACGTCCACTTGGGGGGCGGTGAGCTATGTAGATCAGGTGCTTAACAGCTACGACAAGGTGGTGAGCAGCGCGTCCTCTCTTCATATTGGCGCTGTGAACAAAGCCGGGGATATCGTAAGTGCTGATAATGTGGGTTACAACTACGGGATGAATCGCCCTGTTAGCACGACTCCATACTCCGGCACGGTGACGGATGCTAGCGGCAATGTTCTGCAAACCTTTGTGGGTGTGAAGAGTGGTATCAACACTTGGAAAGACCTTTCCGGCGTCATTGACAGCGATAGCTGGTACAACTATAACAACGATTATCTGAATGCGGCACCCTACATTGAGGGTGCAGATGCTACAGAGGGCAAGGAATTGACCTATGCAGATTTGTTCCTGACAGATAATCTGGTATTCAAAGCAGCGGCAGCTTCCACGGACGTTGTATTGGATGCCACGGTGGATCTCGGCATAGGCTACGCTCAGTTTAGCTTGGGTGAAGGGATGGAGACTGCACGCTTCAATATTTCATCCGGAGGCGATGGTAGCTATCAGTTCAATCATGCCGGTTATGTGATAGATGCCGGGGTGGAAGTGCACACCACGCTTACCGGCTCTGCCAATCATGTGTACGAATGGCGCAAAATCGGTGACGGTGATTTATATGTAGAGGGTACGGGTAACAACAAGGTGCTGCTCAATCTGGGTGGTTCCGGCACGACCTACCTCAATCGGGATAATGGCTATGCTGCCTACAATGTGCTGGCCAATACCGGCACTACAGTTGTCATCAGCAACATCAATCAGATTGCTCGCGACTTCACGTTCGGCCACCAAGGCGGTGTGCTTGATATGAATGGCAACAGCATGACTTGGAATAATGATAACTCGGATGTCTCCGCCGCGGGGTTCACCATTCATGCGCTGGATGAAAGCGCCATTGTGGCCAACCTGAAATCCGGCAGCACCACCACACTCACCTGGACCCAGAGCGGCGATCAGACCTTCCTCGGTTCATTCCGTGATAACGGGAAGGACAGCGTGCTGCAGTTTGTATATGACGGCGGTGTTGGTTCCAAGCTTACACTTAACAGCATCTATACCAACCTCAGCACCGAGGGTAGCGGAATAACTGTTAACAGCGGCAGCCTGAGTCTTGTTGGCACAAATACCGTCCATGGCAAAGGCTCTGCATCCGGTAGGAATGCTGACCGCTACTTCAGTGAATTGGATTGGCATTATGCCGATGCCACTACTGATGTAACCGTTAAGAATGGTGCTACGTTTGAACTGGGAAGCCATGCCCGACTCACCGGCGATGTAACGGTGGAAGCCGGTGGTGCATTTGTGATGCGCGAAAGCGTGCAGCACGAGCAGGAATACATTGAAGGTGGTCAGCGTTTGGAGAGCACATCGGCCATCGCTGATTTCCATGGGCTCAAGGGCAATGTGTCACTGGCAGCTGGGGCTAACATGCGGGTGGAGTACAATGAAGGCGTGACCGCTAACGCTGTGTATGCCGGCAACATTTCCGGTCAGGGCAATGTCAGCATCGATTTGAAGAGTTCAGAGATTTCTCTGACTCTCAGTGGTAACAACACCTTCTCCGGTACCAAAACTTTGAATAACGGTGTCCTTATCGGAGAAAACGTAGCCTCTCTTGGTGATACAACAACGAATAAGTGGCTGGTGGAGGAGAACGCTTGGATTGCCTCGCATGCTGAAAGCGGGGAAGCTCTGTTGGCACGTGTGGATTCCGCTTCTTCGGGTACTCTGGCGCTTTCTCAAAACACGGAGACCCAGCTCAACTTGAACAACCACACAAGTTTGTATATTGGTGCAGAACTCGGCAAGGTTGTGGAGTACGGCGCTGCCGGGACGACAGAGGCCCTGACTGCTGTAAATGGCGCATGGCGTCTTGGCGGCGGCGGTGGTGACCTCATCGTTAACTACCTGTTGACTGGTGATAACGTCCTGATGCTGGGCGCAGGCGAGTTGGCATCCGGCTCGGTGCATTTGAGCAATAGCGGGAATAATTTCACGGGCAAGATCATATTCAACAGTACCGGCATTCGCTTCTCTTATGATGACGGGGCTCTTGGCGGGGCTATTGTGGGCTTGACTTATGGCAACGGCCTGTTGCTTTCGACCGATGCCTCCCTCGCTAACATTAAAGAAGATTCTGCCGGTATTGCACTGGTGGATAATATGGCCACCGGAGCAATTGACATGACATCTCACGCGGCGTTGGCACTTGGTGCTTCAGAAGATGTAGAATACAGCGGCAGCATCAATGTCGGTGCCAATCAGGCCTACAGATTTGCAGCCATGAACGGTGCTACCTTCATGCTCAACAGTACCTTGGCAGCAGGGCATGATGTCATTGTGGACGGGCAGGGGCTTTCCGGCGGCACGGTCGTTCTCGGTGGAGCTTCTGCTGTAAACGGCACCGTGACCGTAATGGGGCACAAAGATGGCCAACAGGGAGATATCACGCTGGGCTTTGCGGCAGATAACGCACTGAGTGGAGTTGCTGCTGTGCATGTGGAAAAGGGCGGCATTGTTGACGTTGGGAATACGACACAGACTCTCAATAACCTGCAGCTGGCAACGGGCGGACTTCTTACCGGAGATAACAACGGTAAGGCGGTACTGAATGCAATCAACAGAAGCACCTTGAGCGGCACCATTCAGCTGGGCAACATCGAAAAAATCGGCGCAGACGAAGTCGTACTGAACTCCGTTGATAACAACTGGAATCAGTTCTCGGTGAAGGAAGGCACACTCCGTCTGAACGTTGACAATGCCCTCTCCGAGCAAGGGGTGACTCGTGTAGAATCCGGCGCTACTCTGAATCTGGGTGCGAGGGATAATACCTCCAATGCCGGCGCCGTGGTGCGCAGAACCGGTGGTAACATCGTGCTGGCAGATGGCGCTACACTTCTCACCGGTAGCGAGGATACGGACAATCTGACAGCTCTCACCGGTTCCCTTTCGGTGGATGCCGGCGCACGGGCCATAGTATCCGGCCAGCACCTCGAACTGGTAGGAAAAGAGCACAACACCAATGGCGGTACCATTGATTTTGAAGCAGGCACTCTTTACCTTAATCAGACCACCGAGCAGCACGTAGGTGGCACGGTCAACATTGCTCAAAATACCACATTCAGCAGTGGTGGCTCTGCTCAAGATATGGTTAAGCACTTTGACCATGTGAATGTCGGCTCCGGCAAATCTCTTGCAATCGAAGATCTCACCTGGAACACCATCTGGCAGCTCGATAAATTGAGTGGCGAGGGTACCGTGACGTGGAACTCTGACACTAATCACTCCACAACTGCCCGCACAATCATCGGCGGTGACGGCGAATTCTCGGGCTCTATTAATTTCAACCGTAAGTTTGACAACGGTTCACGTCGCTACCAAGCCTATCTGGAGGTGAATGGTGAGAATGCTATCAGCGGAGCTACGCTGAACCTGAACGGCGGTCATAACGTCAAAAATCAGGCCAACGCCATGGCTACATTTGCTGTGAACGCAAGCAATGTCAACATCGGCGGTCTGAACGGCAATGCTTACAGCCACGTGATGGCCGGTGCTGCTGTGACAAACTCTGCCCAGAATACAGCACCGGGCTCCACCCGCAATGCAACGTTGACCTTCACCGGCAGCGGCAATTATACTTACAGCGGCACCATGGGCACCACGGCTGATACCAGCGAGAATGGCATCACCCTTGTGAAGACCGGTAGCGGTACTCAGACACTCGATGGCGCATCTGTTGTGCTGAGCAATGTCAGTGCCTTGGCCGGTACGCTGGATATAACTTCTTCCTCCCTTACGGTGAGTGGGAATGTTTCGCTAGCCCGTGGTGCTGAGTTAAAGCTTGGTGATAGCTACTCACTGAATGAGGGACAGAAGCTTTACTTGATGGCAGGCGCAGAAAATAGCGGTGCTGCTG
>JAFWZG010000018.1 GCA_017517385.1 Akkermansia sp. | reverse complement strand
AGTCGGGATTTCCCCTCGAACTTCCTTTCCCACGGTTTGTTACCTCCCCGCAGTTGTTCTTCAGGTCTGGGATTCCGCATCATCGCGGCTCCGCGCGGACTTTCACCGCAGTGCGCATATCGCGTCGGTCGTACAGAAAAAAGCCTGCCGTGCCAGAAGGCACGACAGGCTGTGAATGGGAAGGTGTGAGGGGGGATTAGAAGTTCATACGGACAGCCGTGGAGAACTCCCAGCCGTTGTAGCAGTCCGCGCCTCCTTTGCGGGCGGTGGTGTACTCCGCACCGAACATCAGCTTGGCTGCATGGCGGTTGTACGGGGAGGCATAGAGGTCCACGCCCATGTAGAAAGTGTGGATGCTGTCCACCCAGCTGGCGGCAGTTGTCTGCGTGCAGATGTAGCGGTCACCGCCCAGCTTGCAGGCGCCATCACCGGTCATGCCCACATAGCGGAACACGAGGTCCACCTGAGGAGTCAGGGCGTATACGGGCTGAAGCTGCAGGCCTACGTTGTTGGTACCATTGCCGTTCTGCTGCTCGAATGCGGCCACCAAGTTGGCCGTGAAGGTGAGGCGGTCAAACTTGTATTCGTAGCCCAGAGAGATGGCATCCATGAACCCGGGGCCGTAGTTATTAGCACCCGGTCTCTTGCCGTGGTAGGCATCATTGAAGTCATGCATGTATTCCAGAGAGAGGGCGTGGTAGCCGTGCTCCGTTACATTGAACTTGTGCGTGCCGCCGAGGATGAGGAAGCACTCGTCTTCCCAACCGAACTCGCCTTTCAGGCCGCGGCCATCGCGGTAACAGTCGCTGTGGGAGAGGCTCTTGCTGGCGGAGGCTCGGTCATTAGCGAAAAGCTGAACGAAGACCACATCATTGCGGGTGGGCTTGTATTCCAGCTCAATACCCCAGTTCGTATCCAGTCCGAACTGGTTGCAGATGAGGGAACGCTCAATGGCCTCAATTTCGGCGTTGGATTCACGAAGATCCAGCGTGAACTTGTGGGCAAACTTACCGGCACGCAGCGTCAGGCCATCCACACCGGGAATGTTCTGGCGAATGTAAATATCATACAGATCCGTGTAGGAGAAGTTGCGCCTAGTGCGGCCACCGGCATACGTCTCGCGGATGGGAAGACCGCCGATTCGGGCATAGGCATGGAAGCGGGTGCCGGTGCGGGTATCCACATTCACACCAATCCAGTTGCGGCGGAACTCGCAGTTATACGGGCTGGCGGCATCTCTCAGGTGGAGGCCGTTGCTGCCATTGGGCTGCACGACGGCCATCTGCCACTGCTGGCGGAAGGCGAAGCTGACTTTCTGAACGAAAGTGTCCGGGTTATCATACACCACGAGTGCGCGGCGAACGGCGTCCGTCCAGTCTCTGTCAACGGGGGCAGCTTGTACGGCAGTGGCTGCCGTAGTACCTGCAAAAGCAGGCATGGCCGCAAGGGCGGCCATGGTGATAGTGAGAGTTTTCATTATGTGTTTAGCGGAGTTTTTCAAACAGGGTGGCCTGATCAAGTACGCTCATGTACTCGGTGTGGTCAATTCCCATGTCAATGATGTAGAGCGTGAGCAGCTTCTTCACCACATGGAGAAGCTTCTCCTGCTGCCATGGCTTTTCAATGTAATTATCGATGTGGCCGTCATTGATGGCGTTAATCGTGTCCGCGTGAGTGGCCTGACCGGTGAGAAGCACCTTGCGGGTTTTGGTAAAGCGGCGGTCAGAAGCCACCTTGGCCAGAAGCTCGGTGCCGTTAGCGCCCGGCATGACCTGATCAGAGATGACGAGGCCCACGAAGTCGCCGTCATCATCAATCTGCTCCATCAGGCTCAGGCAGTCCTCCACGCCGGAGGCCTCCTCCAGCCGGATGAGCGGGGTGAGAGGGCGGAGGTCTCTCATGACGGAATCCAGCACTTCCTGCTGGTCATCTACGCAAATAATGTTAATCGTTTCCATGAAGTTGAGTGGTTGGAAGGTTAATAGAGAAGGTTGTTTCTGTTTCGTTACTGACGAGCTCGATGGTGCCGTTGTAACTGTCTACCAGACGGCGGACAATGGAAAGACCCAAGCCGAGCCCGAAATCCAGCCCGAGTTTCTTTGTGGTGAAGTTCGGGTTGAAAATTTTCTCGTGAATCTCCTCCGGAATGGCCGGGCCATTGTTGGAGATGGACACGCGCACGTATTCCGTGGGCAGCAAATTGTGGCCTTCCGTGTGGAAGGATTCCGTGCGGATGCGCACGGTAGGTTCTGGCGTCTGAGCCTGCTGCATGGCATCATACGCATTGTTGATGATATTTGTCCATATCTGAACCAGCTCTGTGAGGTCTGCCGTGAGCAGGGGGCAGGCATCCAGCTGCGTTTCCACGCGGATGTGCTTGAGCTTGTTGGTGAGCAGGTTCATGGCATCATTCACGCTTTCGCGTACGTCCACGGCCTCTTGGCGGGTAGAGTTTCCTCCGCCCAGCAGTTTTACGGCGCGGACGATGCCGGTGGCGTGCTTGGCCGCCACCTGAAGGTCTCTCATATCATGCCCGAGTTCCCAGAAGCTGTAGTTGTTGCGCACGTGTTTTACAAACTCCGGGCCGAACTTCACGAGTGTTTCGGTATCCGGGATGATGTGTGCGAGTACCTTGGCGGCGGGCTGGGGCATGTTCAGCTCTCTTTCCCACTTGCGGGCAATGGCTCGCAGGGAGCTGGCGGCAGAGTATGATGTATCATCATAGCCGTAGCGGAAGAGCTGAGAATTGTATTTGTTATCCTCTGCAAGGAATTTCTCCAGATGTTCTGCCACGAACTCGGTGCGGCGGGTAATGACACCCACAGCATTATTCAGCTCATGGGCGATACCTGCGGAAAGCTGGCCGAGAGTGGCTGCCATTTCAGCACGGTGCAGGAGGCGCTGGGCTTCTTCTTTAGCGGAGGCATGCACGAAGATGCGCATGTTACGTGCGGCTAGCTCATGTACCAGCACCGGGATGAACTGGTGCTCGAAGCTGCCATACCGCTCCGGCTCCACGGCCTCTGTTGTGTCATCCACATAGGCCAAGCGGCAGTCTTCCAGTGCCACAATTTCATTAGAGCTCCGGAAGGCTCGGGAGAAAAATGCCTGTACGCATACGTATGAGCCGGGGCCGGCACGGAATACCTCGTGCTTGCGTGTGGCTATTTCAACCGGCATCTCAGTACCGGGGACGAACTCAGCCTGTCGGTAGGCCACGAGCTCGCCCTCCAGCACGAGGTACAAGCGCCGGCATTCCTCATCCTGCTGCACCACCATATCACCTTTGGAGAATTCCACGGTTCGGCCAGCGTCACTGAAGTAGACGTTGTTGAGTCTCTCCAGTGGTTCCAGAATGTGTTCAGGCAGTGGCAGCAGGACGCTCATGTGAGGAATGCGTGTTGTGTATGTATCAGAGTTAACCGAAGAAGCCGATGGCGCCGAGACCCACCATCATGAAGATGGTGATAGCCAGACCCAGCAGGCAAAGGATGGTGCCGGAAATGGCCATGCCCTTCTGCTCTACGTGGCCGGTGGCGTATGCCATGGCGTTCGGGGGGGTGGAGATGGGCAGAGCCATACCAAGGGAGGAGGCGAAGGCCACCGTTACCAGCAGGGCCACAGCTCCGGCATGATCCATGGAGCTGGCCTTCATCATAGCGCCGGCAACACCGCCCAGAATGGGCACCAGCAGAGCGGCCGTAGCCGTGTGGCTCATGAAGGTAGCCATGAAGAGGCAGATGCAGCTTGCACCAATGAGGAGCACGGTGGAGTTCCACTCACCGAAGGGAATGGCGTTAATCATGTCCTTGGCAAGGTTGGTCTCACTGAGAGCCACACCGAGGGCGAAACCACCGGCTACGAGCCAGAGCACGTCCCAAGCCATGCCTCGCAGGTCCTTCTTGGTGATAACACCGGTCACGGAGAATACCACGATGGGGATGATGGCCACGGAGTTGGCATCAAGACCATGGTAGTCCTTGGGAATGACCCAGAGGAGGATGGTGATGATGAAGGTGGCGTATACCACGATAGCCTTGGGCGTGGTAAGGAACTTACCCTTGAGCTCCTTGGAGAGATCCAGGCTCTTCTGGCTGATGGGGAACATCTTCAGCAGTACCAGCCAGCCCACGAGAAGCATGATAAGAACGAAGGGAATGCCGAACATCATCCACTTACCGAAGGTAACATCCAGACCGAGGTCCTGCATGTACTTCAGGGCGATAGCGTTGGGGGGCGTGCCGATGGGAGTACCGATACCACCCACATTAGCACCCACGGGAATGCAGAGGGCGAAGGCGGCGCGACCACGGTCTTCCGGCTTGAAGAGAGCCAGCACCGGGGTGAGCAGAGCGAGCATCATGGCGGCGGTGGCCGTGTTGCTCATGAACATGGAGAATATGGCGGTAACGCTCATGAGACCCAGCAGTACGAACTTGGGATTCGTGCCGAAGGGCTTCAGCAGCACGCGGGCCAGGTTGATATCCAAGCGGAACTTGGTGGCAGCGTCAGCAAGGAAGAAACCACCGAGGAAGAGGATGATGATGGGGTCAGCAAAGGTGCCGAAGATGCTCTTCTGCTTGGCAACGCTGACGAGCTTCAAATTGTCAATCTGCTCGCTCACGGGGCCGCTGTAAAGACGGCCTGCGGCGGCAAGGAGGGCGGGCTTGGCGTTAGCGGCAGCGGCGGCTTTTGCGGCAGCGGCATCAGCAGCCATCCTGGCTTCGGTAGCGGCATTGTTTGCCTGCTCAACAGCGGCCAGAGCGTCCTTGGTCTCGTTGGACTGGGCGGCAGTCACGGCAAGGGCAGCGGCAGCAGCAGCGGCATCTGCCTTTGCTACTGCTTCAGCGGCAGCGGCAGTAGCGCTGGCTTCTTTAGCTACAGCTTCAGTAGCTGCATTTGCTGCGGCTTCTGCCGTGGCGGCAGCTGCGTCAGCGGCAGCCTTTTTCTCCGTTGCAATGTTGGCAGCGTTTACGGCGCTGTTGGCGAAGGCCTCAGCGGTGGCGTCTGCCTGTTCGGCGGCTTTGCGGGCATCCTCAGCAGCGGTGATGGCGGCATCACGGGCGGCAGCGGCGCGAGCGGCAGCTTCGCGGGAAGCTACAGCCAGCTGTTCAGCAGCGGCGGCTTCAGCGGCTTTTGCGGCAGCGGCGTCAGAAAGGTTTGTAGCAGCGGCGGCGAGCTCTACATTGCTGCCATCTTCAGCGGCAGCAGCTCTCTTAGCCTCAGCGGCCTTCAGAGCCAACTCGGCTTCAGCAGCGAGGGCTGCGGCGGTAGCGGCTTGTTCCTGTGCGGTATTATCTGCGATGGTGGCCGCGTGTGCAGCGGCCTGAGCATTGCTGGCAGCGGCGTTAGCGGTGGCTGCAGCAGAGGCAGCGGCAGCACGTGCTACCTCAGCCTGAGAGGAAGCGCCTTCAGCGATAGCAACTGCTTTGCCGGCCTCAGCGGCGGCGAGAGCGTATTGCTCGGCGGCGGCATCTTTCTGCGCGATAGCAACAGCAGCGGCAGCAGCGGCTTCCGTAGCAGCGGTCTGGGCGGCTTCTGCAGCTGTGGCTGTAGCGGCCTGTTCAGCGGCGGCGTTTTCTACGGCACAAATAGCTTCTGTTGCAAGGCTTGCAGCTGCTGTTCTGTCCTCGGCCACGGCAATTGCGGCAGCTGCTGTAGCAGCGGCGGCCTGGGCTGCTTCATTCTCAGCTTGCGCGGCTTTCTCCACTTCGCCGTTCACCACGGGAGCAAGAATAGCGTTGTTGATGGCGGTGCGAACAACGGCAGGAGAAAGGGAAGTCTGCTTTTTCAATTCAGCGATGACTGTGGCCTGTGTTGCGGCCACGGTTGCGGCGTCTGCCTCAGGGCCGTATGCTTCTGCAATGATGGCTTTCACTGCTTTGCTGTCAAAACGCTCCACCTGCATAAAGTTCAGGGACTGGTTTGACATGCACAGGAGCGTGAGGGTGATGACGAGCACGGAGGTGGTCCAAATCGGAATTACTTCCAGAATCCACATCAGAGCAGCGAATACGAAGAGGGCAATTACGCGGCTTTGTACGGCATTAATCGGGACACCCCATTCTTCGAATGGTAGCATAAGCATGCTGCCGCTGAGCAGCAGCACGATAAGCAACTTTATCAGAGTGATTTTAGCTGATTTAGTCATGGCTTGTTTTGGTTAGCATCTGCGCACAACCCGGCTTGCGCACACGCGTGCACTAACACACGCGATGCTCTCGCTGAGCTTGTGCTAAGCTGTAGCATACTATATTCTGCCCGTTTTGGCAAGTTTTACTTCCTTTTCTTCCGGAAAAAAACAGCAAAAGGCCCGCAGAAGTACTGAGGTACTCAGCGGGCCGGAAGATGTGATGGTGAAAAATGAACTTCAGCTCATCTGTACGAGTAGTTGCGCCAGAATAGTCATGAAGATGAGGGCCACCGGGTATGCCGTAGAGTAGGCGATAACGGGATCTTGGCTATCCGTTTGTGCGGTGATGGCCCCCAATGCCGGGGTGGAGGTCTGTGAACCGCATATACAGCCTAGAGTTTCAGTTATTTCCATTTTCAGGAACTTGCGGGCCACAAAGTAGCCGATGAAGAGCGGCAGCATAGTGATGAAAGCTCCGACGAAGAACATGGACAAGCCGTTTTCGCTGAGGGTTTCTACGAGCTTTTCGCCGCCGCGTACACCGGCGCCGGCCAGGAACAGCATGAGCCCCAGCTCCATCACCAGTACTCTTGTGGGGCGGGGCATGTAACCCACGATGGGGCCCAAGCGCCCGAAGTGACCCAGGATCAGCGCCACAACCAGCGGACCTCCGGCCATGCCCAGAGAGAAGCCATCTCCATTACCGAAGCTGAATTGCAGCTTGCCCAGCAGGATGCCCAGCATGAGGCCACCCATCAGGGAGAGTATGTCCGCCGTGTTCATGGCTGTATCACGGTGGCCGCATTCAGCCTTGAAGGTGGCGATGGCATCCGGTGAGCCGACGACGCGCAGCACATCATTGCGGATGAGTTCCGTGTCCGCCGTGGGTACGAAGGTGTTCCCCAAGCGGGTGATGCGAGAGATGGTGATGCCGTAGTTCCTGAGCGTATCAAGTTCGCTCATGGTCTTGTTACTCATTGCTGCTGAGAGCAGGATGAGCTCTGCAGACTCGTTTTGCGGCAGTCTCAGGGTGTTCTGTTCGCTTGTGAGGTGTCCCAGTAGGCCGGAGTCGCGCTCCAGTTTTTCGCGTTCACCCACCATGAGGAGCACGTCATTTTCCTGAATGGTATCAGTGGGGGTGATGGGCCTGAGCTCGCCATCACGCAGGATGCGGGTGACTCGGCAGCTCATGTGCCATTGCGCTGCCAGTTCCGCCGGGCTTTTTGTCAGCGCTTCAGGGTTTGTGACTCGTACTTTGCGGGCAATGATGGAGTGCGGGTCCGGGGTGCCGTTATCTTGATTATTGCTGAGGTTTTTGTGCAGGATTCTGGGGAGCAGCTGCACGAAGAGAACGATACCAATGACGCCGAAGGGGTAGGCCACGCCGTAGCCGATGTTGATAATGGACTCGTTCAGTCCGGCGGCCTTAGCTGCATCCAGAGCGGCAGCCAGAGCCGGGGTGCTGGTGCAGGCTCCGGCAAACAGGCCGGCACCCACGCTCAGCTCGATGCCCAGCAGAGCGCACATTCCCCATGCTGTGAGCCAGCCGGCCAGCACGATGATGAGCGCCAGAATGATAAGGTTTTTACCACGACTGCGCAGCGAGGAGAAGAAGCGGTTACCCACGCCGAGGCCCACGCAGTATACGAAGAGGGCGGTACCCATGTCTGACACACCGGCGGGGATGGTCAGCTTGTAATGGCCAGCCAGCATAGCTACGAAAAGTACGCCTGAGCTGCCCAACGCTATGCCTTTGATGGAGAGGTTTCCCAGCGCCAGACCAAAGAACAGGATAGCGAAGAGTACGAATGTGGGATTTTGAAGGATGGTTTGCACCGTAACAGGGTGGGTTACATGTTCATGGCATCCGGGTTATCCAACAGCCCGGATTTTTCAAGGTAATAATCATAACCGCCGGCATAGGGCGTGACGGTGCCGTGAGCGATGTGCAGCGTCTTCTCCGCAAGGGCGCGGATGAAGTGCACGTCGTGCGAGATGAAGACGAGCGTGCCTTCATAGCGCTTAAGTGCTTGTGAGAGAGCCTCCACACTCATGATGTCCAAGTGTGTGGTCGGTTCGTCCATCAGCAGAAGGTTCGGCGGGTTCACGAGGAACTTCACCAAGCTCAGGCGTGATTTTTCACCACCGCTGAGCACTTCCACGCGCTTCTCGCAGTCCAGCTTGCGGAACATGAAGGAGCCCAGCACGGCGCGGGCCTCTTCCTCACGCAGCTCGGGGTCTGCATTCATGATTTCCTCCAGCACGGTGAAGTTCGGTGTGAGGTTTTCGGAGCGCATCTGGGAGAAGTAGCCGATGCGGGTTGTAGTGCCCAGCGTGCGCTTACCTTCATCAATGGGGATGACGCCGGCGAGAATCTTGAGCAGGGTGGATTTGCCGGCGCCGTTCGGGCCCACCAGCACGATGCGGTCGCCGCGTTCAATGAGCAAATCGAGGTTTTTGTAAATGCGCTTGTCGCCGTAGCTCTGGCCCACTTTCTCCAGCTCCATCACACGCTGCATGGCGCGGGGCGGCTGCGGGAAGATGAACTTGAACACGCGGCGCGCCTGACGCGGCTTCTCGATGCGGCGGATTTTCTCCAGCTGCTTAATGCGGCTCTGTACCTGAGCGGCCTTGGAGGCCACAGAGCGGAAGCGCTCGATGAAGAACTCCATGTGGGCAATTTCGCGCTGCTGATTGCGCCATGCGGCAAGCAGGATTTCGTAGCGCTGCTCTTTCAGCTCCAAGAACTTGCTGTAATTGCCGGTATAGCGTACGAGCTCCTGATTTTCAATGTCGTATACGGTCTCCACCAGCTCGTCCATGAAGTCGCGGTCGTGCGAAATCATGAAGATGGCACCCGGGTAGTTCATGAGGTAGCGGCGCAGCCACAGCAAGCTCATGAGATCCAAGTGGTTGGTGGGCTCGTCCAGCATCAGCAGGTCGGGTTCAGCCACGAGCAGCTGTGCCAAGTGGGCACGCATGACCCAGCCACCGCTCATCTCGCGGGCGGGACGGTGAAAATCCTCATCCTTGAAGGCCAGACCTTTCAGGATTCGCTTGGCCTTGGGCTCAATCTGGTAGCCATTGTTGGCAATGAACACATCCATGGCGTGGGCGTACTCATCGCTGGTGTTATCGCCCTTGGCATCGCACTCGCGCAGGGTACGTATGGCCTTGCCCATTTCGGGCGTTATGCTCATGGCAATCTCGAGCACCGTGCGGTCGCTCGGGTCACCGGCTTCCTGCGGCAGGTAGCCCACCACGCCGTATTCATCCATCACAATCTGACCTTCATCCGGCGTATCTTCGCCCAAAATCATGCGGAACAGGGTGGACTTGCCCGCACCGTTCGGACCAACCAGTGCTATGCGCTCGCCCCAGTTTACGATGAGTTCCGTCTCATAGAACAGGGTGCGCCCTGCGTGTGCCTTCGTCAGTTTTTTGATGGTAAGCATGCGCGGGTAGTATACACCATAATCTCAGAAATGCAACCTTTTTAGCATTTTCCGCTTAAAAAGCCTCGCGTTTCAGGGCTGGAATAGTTGGTGTAGTCAGCAAAAGAAAAAGCCCTGCGATTGCAGGGCTTTTTCAGCGCGGAGCGGGGGGGATTCGAACCCCCGGTACTGTTTAAAGCAGTACGTCCATTTAGCAAACGGGTGCTTTCAGCCACTCAGCCACCGCTCCGTGTGCGGGAGGAGTATAGCGGAACTTTGGGTGTTCGTCAACTCGAAAATGATAAAAATGCCAAAAAAAGTGTGTATGCGGGCTTAATTGGCGGGATTGAGGCCCGCATGGATGAGGAAATCACGCGTTTCCTGTGCGCCGGGTGCGTTAGGGTTCACCATGTGGAGGGCATTGCGGGTGGGATCCGGCTTCTCATCGTAAAGGGATGCACGGGAGCAGGCGTGGATATCCGCGCCGCCATCCATGAGTGCCTGAAGTGTGGGGATGGAGTTGGAGCGTGCGGCGAGAATGAAGGGCGTGCGGCCGAACATGTCCTGCGCCTCGATGGCAGAGCCGGCAGCCAAGAGCAGGGGAATGCACTCGGCGCTACCGGTCAGCGCGGCGATGTGTAGTTCTGTGCAGCCAGCCCGGTCATAATCCAGCAGAGCACCGCCGCAGCTGGTCATGGGGACGTTTACAAGGGCGCCGCGGCTGAGCAGAAGGCGCACCACTTCCGTGCGGTTTTCGCGTGCGGCCCAGCTGAGGGCTGTCAGGCCGCTGGCATCCCGCTTGTTGACATCAGCGCCGGCTTCCAAGAGGAGCTCTATGGTGGGCAGGTCACCGCTGCGGGCCGCCTGCATGAGCGGGGTGATGAGTGAGTAACCGGAGCCTTCGTTCACATCTGCACCTGCTGCAAGTGCCAGCTGTACGAGGCGGGCTTGGTCTGGGTAGGTTTCCACGGCGTAGGCTGCGCCACCCCAGCCGGAGCATTCGCCCAGGCGCGGTTTTCCGCAGAGCGCATATAGCACGGTGCAGCGTGCGTAGGGCTTGCCGTTCACGCAGTCTCCCTGCCTGAGCAGTTCTTCAGCCAGTGCGAGGCGGTCAAAGTCAATGGCAATGAATAGCGCCAGAGCTCTGTCAGCTCCCGCGGCCAGAAGGCGTTCCAACTCCGCGCGGTTATCCGAGGTGATGGCTTGGTGCAGCGTGCGGTAAGCAGCCCAGTATTCCTGCCCGGCATCAGCGTATCGCAGTGGTTGCGGTACGGGGGGAAGGGGCGTGGTGGCTGCGGTGTCTGCGCTGCAGAGGGCGGCAAGGGTGCTCAGGGCGATGGTGGTGGCTGTTGTGCTTTTCATGGCGATTCGGCGGTGGTATATATCATGAATACGCGCTTTTTGTTCTCATTCTTTCAGCCTCCGGATAAAAAGTGCAAAAAAAATCTCCGCCGGCCATGTTTTGGCGGGCGGAGATGAAAAAAACTTATGGTCAAATCAGTTTTCAGGCAGCGGGCTGAGCTCGATGCGAGTCTGCGTGACACGGCGTCCGTCCGTGCCGGTAACGGTGAAGAGATAATCGCGTATGCGAATCTGTTCGTTGAGCTCGGGCAGGTGGCCGAGGCAGTCCGTAATATGGCCACCGATGGTGGAGATGCCGCTGTCACTTTCAATTTCACCGAGAGCGGGCAGGGCTTCCTCCAAATCAAAGAGGGCCATGGCGCCGCTGGCGATGTATTGATTGGGGCCCACGGCCAAGAAGTCTCTGGGGTCTTCCTGCTCGAACTCGTCCTTAATGTCGTTACCCACGATTTCTTCAATGACGTCATCAAGGTACACGAGGCCGGTCACGATTCCGTGCTCGTCCACCACGAGGGCAGAGTGAGTTTTCTCCGTGGTGAAGAAGTTCAGCAGGTTGTCCAGCTTCATCGTCTCAGGCACCACTTTGATGGTGCGCTTCACGCTCATGATATCCTTGCTGCCGCTGCGCAGTAGTCTCATGATATCTTTTACGTGCACCCATCCCTTCACGTCATCCAGATGTCCATCCACGAGCGTGAAGCGGCTGTGGCGGCTGTTCGTGACGATGTCCACATTTTCCTCGAAGCTGTCATTGATATCCAGTACCTCCACTTCATTACGCGGCACGAGGATATCACGCACGGCGCGGTCATTCAGCTCCAGTGCGTTTGTGGAAATCTCCGCTTCCGTGGCGGTTACCTCATGGCTGCGGCCACTTTCCTCCACGATGTGGGCAATTTCCTCCGCGCTGTGGTGGGATTCAGGAGAGTAGTTCGGATCCACTCCGAAGATGTGGTGAGCGATACCGTTTGCTGTGTTGTTGAAAAGCTTAATGATAAGGGAGGTCCACTTGGCGAAGCGGGTCATCCATACAGATGTGCCCATGGCGACTTCCAGAGGCTTGCGGATGGCGAGGCTCTTGGGTACCAGCTCACCGAGCACGACGTGTGCAAAGGTGAAGAGCGCGTAGGCCAGAGTGTAGGAAATGACGCTTACCACTTCCGGGCGCAGGTGCAGATGGAAGCTGAGCACCGGGGCGATGAGGCTGTAAATGAAGGGCTCACCCAAGGCGCCGAGGGCCAGGGAAGCAAGGGTGATACCTACCTGATTGGCAGAGAGGTAGGAGTCCAGATGGTTGACGATGTTGAGCGCCTTGGCTCGCTTGTTGGCCTGCGATTTGGTGTCTGCATGGCTTTCTCTGAGCTGGCTGGGGCGCACACGGGCGCTGGCGAACTCATTCGCTACGAAGAACGCGTTCAGGAAAAGGAAGAACCCAATGCCCAGCAGGAAGAGGAAGATGGAAAGGAAACTCGGGTACTCCCATTGCAGGGCCTTTACTTCATCAGGGGTAAGGAAGAAGAAATTATATATCTGGTCTATCATTTTCGGGGTAAGAAGTGGGCCGGTCAAAGTTTTTCAAAGACGCCGTGGTCACGCTTCTGCATGACGGTGAAACCGGCTTTCTTGGCGTCTGATATAGAGAGGGGGGCAAGAATCTTGGGCACGTTTACCTTGCCGATTTTTTTTCTCACCGGGTTCTTGCAGTACAGGCAGTGAGTGAGCGGTGCACGATCCACCGGGCGCATCAGTTCAAAACCGTTGCGGCAAAACCGGCAGGATTTTTGAGGGTCCTCCGGATTTTCAGATATGTACTCGTATATCGGCATAGACAAGCGCAGGCTATCCGTAGAATAGCCTGCGCTTTAAAGATTGTCAAGTTCAAACCGTGGCTTACCAGCTGGACTTGGTAACACCGGGAATCATGCCGGCGTTGGCAAGCTCGCGGAAAGCGATACGGGAGAGGTGGAAGCGACGCAGGAATGCGTGGCGACGACCGGTGAGCTCGCAGCGATTCACGAGGCGAACGGGGGATGCGTTACGGGGGAGCATCGTCAGACCGATGTAATCGCCCTCAGCCTTCAGCTTGGCGCGGAGGTCTGCATAGCGAGCCGCGACAGCTGCCTTCTTCTTGTTTCTTTCAATCCAGCTTTTCTTAGCCATAACTTTGTGAGCGCGGATTTTACACGACTAAATATTTTTGTCAAGCAGAATTTGTGAAATTTGCATAATTTGTCATTGAAAATGCAAATATACCAGATATGCAACGCCTCTGAATGCGAAAGAGTCTATGGCTTGGTATGGATACGAATTCTGAAACGAGCTCCTGCACAGAAGGGGGATTGCGCCCTTCGGTCAGTGAGGAATCTGTGACATTTCCGCTCAATCGCCTCTTCTCTCTTTATTACGAAAGTACGGGCTCTGCCTCTGTAACCGAGTTGCCCCGTACACTCCTCACTTCGTCTGAACCTGATGAAGATTAGCTCTATGAACAAAACAACACCAACTGACGGAACGCCCCGCCGCACGGCTTCATCAGCCACGCTGGGCGTATTCACTCTGGCCATGATAAACGTGGCCGCTATCGTGAGCCTGCGCGGACTTCCTGCGGAGAGTACCTACGGGCTCAGTTCAGCATTCTATTATCTATTTGCCGCAGTATTCTTTCTTGTGCCGGTTTCGCTTGTCGCGGCGGAGCTGACCACGGGGTGGCCTCAGAAGGGCGGTGTGTTCCGCTGGGTGGGGGAAGCCTTTGGTACACGGCTGGGGTTCCTAGCTATCTGGCTGCAGTGGATTCAGACGACTATCTGGTTTCCCACTGTGCTGACCTTTGCAGCGGTGAGTATAGCTTTTATTGGGCCGAATCAGAGCTGGGACTCCGTACTGGCTGCCAATAGCCACTATGTGCTTATCATCGTGCTGCTGGTGTATTGGCTGGCGACTTTGCTCAACCTTCGCGGAATGAGCACGAGTGGTGCCATTACTAAGTGGGGCGGTTTGCTCGGTACTGTGGTGCCGGCGGCACTGTTGGTACTGATGGGTATGGTATACTGGGGCATGGGAAATCCCATTGATATCAGCATGCAGCCCCGCGACTTCATGCCGGACCTGAGTAAGTTCAGTAATATCGTGCTGGCTGCAAGTATTTTCCTCTTCTATGCCGGTATGGAGATGAGTGCTGTGCATGTGAAGGACGTGCGCAATCCCGGCCGGGATTACCCCATGGCCATTGCTGTGGCTGCCGTGCTTACGGTGTGCATCTTCGTGTTCGGTACGCTGGCTATCGGCTTTATTATTCCTGCCAAGGATATTAACTTGGTACAGAGCCTGCTGGTGGCATTTGACCGCTTGTTTAATTACTTTGAGATTCCGTGGATGGGGAATGTGCTGGCGGTGTTTCTTGCTTTTGGTGTGCTGGCTCAGGTGGTGGCCTGGGTGGGCGGTCCGTCCAAGGGCTTGCTGCAGGTGGGTAAGGCCGGTTATCTGCCGCGCTTCATGCAGAACACGAACCGGAATGGCGTGCAGGTGGGTATTCTGCTGCTGCAGGGCGCTATAGTGACTCTGCTTTCCATCCTCTTCGTGGTGCTGCCTAGTGTGCAGACGGCTTATCAGGTCATCTCACAGCTCACGATAATTCTCTACCTCATCATGTACATCCTCATGTTCGCTGCGGCGATTTATCTTCGCCACCGTGAGCCGGATACTCCCCGAGCCTTCCGTGTGCCGGGTGGTAATTTTGGCATGTGGGTGGTAGCGGGGCTGGGCCTGCTGAGCAGTGTGCTGGCCTTGGTTTTCAGCTTCATTCCACCTTCTCAGATTCCGGTGGGCAGCCCTGCTGTGTACGTGGGAATTCTGATAGTCGGTACCATCATCTTTGTGGGAATACCGATGCTGATATATGCTATGCGTAAGCCCTCATGGGCTGAGCCTGAGTCTCTCGCTGAGTTCGAGCCATTTGGCTGGGAAAAGAAAAATCGTGATTGATATCAATCATACACGCTCACGCGCGCGATAGACTGCGTGGAAAATTAGCCCGGTGCAGAAATGTAACGGGCTTTTTTTTATCATTTTTCTTGACTAAAGCGAAAGAGGCTGTTAAGGTCGGCTCACGGACTGAGACGCCGAAACGTGTATTTTTAAGTTATGTCAACAGAACTTCCCAGCAAATCTATGGCGCTGCGTAGTGCAGCGAGGGTCGCTATTGTCGCCGCAACCTATAATGAAAAGTACACTTCAGCTCTGCTGGAGAACTGTCTGACGGAACTCCGCGAGAGTGATGACCGAGTCACGGTTGATGTGGTTCGTGTTCCCGGTGCCTTTGAGGTGCCGATGATGGTGAAGCACGCTATTGTTAAGGCTGATGTTGCAAAGCGCCCGGACGTGGTTATTGCTCTTGGGGTGATTCTGAAAGGCAGCACGGCCCATGCGGATTTAGTTGGTACAGCCGTAACGAACCAGCTGCTTGCCATTTCCTGCGAGGAAATGACTCCTGTTATTCATGAAGTGCTGCTTTTGGATAATGAGCAGCAGGCTTTTGCTCGCTGTATCGCCTCCTCACTCAACCGTGGACGCGAGGCCGCACGTGCTGCGATGAACATGCTTCACTTGCTGGAGGATGCGGGTGAGCTGCAGAGTATGATGCGCCGCGCCTCCTCTGTGAGCCGCACGGCTTCTATCATTATGCACTAATGTATTAACCCTAAATTATATTGACGGTTATGGTTAATAAAAGTAAAGTCCGCCAGTCAGCACTGAATCTCATCTATGCCGTGGAGGCGAATGGTGGTGAATTGAATAATTTTGACTTGAATCTCTTCTGGCGTATATCTCAGGAGAAGGAAACGGATCATTATCGTGTGGCATTGTGCAAGGCTATTGTTCATGTGGCGAGAGCCTCTGCTGATTCCGCACGCTTGCTGGCCACTCGAGTGGAAGCCGCTGTGGAGGCTATGCAGGCAGATATGACGGCAGGTCGTTTGTTGGCAGATATTGAGCGAGTACAGAAACGCTCTGCTGAGTTTGAGTCTGCTTTGGCTGCTATGCGCTATTGCGCCAAAGATAAGCGTCAGGATACGACAGATCAGCTGGAGCTCTGCTGTAAGGATGTGCTGAATCTTGCGGTGGCCGTGGAAGGGCTGGGGCATGATTTGCTGCCCACCCTGCCTGATTTCCCCATGTATCGTTCCGTACTGGAGCCTCTCAAGAGCGCTGTGCTGCGCCGTGCTCGTCTTATGGCTGCGGTGGGGGCTTTGAGAGACCCGCTGAAGCTGGAAGGGCAGCAGGAGTTCGTGGGGCTGGTGCGCTGTGTGCGTCTGCTGCAGGAGCTGCGCCCCGAGGCGGAAAAGCTTGCCATGGCCATTCTTGAGCGCAAGCCCTTGCTGGAGGCTCGCTTGGCGGCTCTGCTGCAGAACTATTCCACAGCTCGTCTGGATGTGGTGGACCGCTGCATTCTCTACATCGCTCTCTATGAGTTGGAGGTGAACAAGCTGGATACGCCCATCGTTGTATCTGAGGCGAATGCACTCGCTGATGCCTATTCCGGTGGTAAGAGCGCACCGTTCATCCATGGTATCATTTCCGCTGCTGCAAAATCCTGAATGCCCCTTTTGTAACACATGGCAAATTTTTTCACAAAGTTAATTGATAAGTTCCTTGGCGAGCCTGAGATTGATTGGGATGAGCTGGAGGCCGACCTGATATCGGCAGATATCGGCGCTAAGCGCGTCATTCCCATGGTGGAGGAGCTTCGTGATCGTAATGAGCAGGATGCTTGCGATATCGTGGATTTCATTAAGGGCCAGCTGCGTGCGGCTTTCCCGGCTCCTCTTCCCGCGCTGCCTGAGCCTCAGGATGGTAAGCCTTGTGTTATCATGATGGTGGGTGTGAATGGTGCCGGTAAAACGACAACCAGCGCCAAGCTTGCCTACCGCCTCCAGAAGCAGGGGAAAAAGGTGCTGCTTGCTGCGGCTGATACTTTCCGAGCTGCCGCCGTGGAGCAGTTGCAGAGCTGGGCAGAGCGTCTGAATGTACCGCTTTACAAAGGGAATCCGAATCAGGACCCCGCTTCCGTGTGTTATGAGGCTCACACCCGCGCGCTGAACTCCGGCGTGGATTATCTTATCTGTGATACCGCCGGCCGCCTGCATACCCGCCATAACCTTATGGAGGAGCTTTCCAAGATTCGCCGTTCCATTGGCAAGCAGGATGCTTCTGCTCCTCACGCCTGTTATCTGGTGGTGGATGCCACGACCGGTGGCAATGCCCTCATGCAGGCACGCGAGTTCCACAAGGCTACCCCGCTGGATGCCGTAGTCGTCACTAAGATGGATGGCTCAGGCAAGGGTGGTGTGGCTGTAGCCATTCGTGATGAGCTGAACATTTCCCCCATCATGCTCGGTGTGGGGGAGGGAAAGGACGATTTGCTTTCCTTTGATGTGAAGGACTACGTGGATAAACTCATGTAATGCTTGGTATGGAGAAGTCTTGTTTGCTTGGATACACACGCGAGGCGCTGGTGCAGCTCATGGCTGAGCTGGGGCAGAAGCCTTTCCGCGCAGCTCAGCTGCAGGAGTGGGTGTGGAAGCACCGCGCTACCTCGTTCGAGCAGATGAGTAATCTCCCGCCCGCTCTCAGGGCGCAGCTGGAAGAGCTTTACTGCCTCCGCCCGCTCACGGTCCAAGAGGTGAGCCAGAGTTCTACCGGCGGCACGCGCAAGTTCCTTTCCCGCATGATGGACGGTCATTTGGTGGAGTCCGTCATTATCCCCGCAGCTGTGGGGCAGGGTGGCGCTCACAGTGACCGTATCACGCTTTGTGTTTCATCTCAGGTGGGCTGTGCCTTTGGTTGCAAGTTCTGTGCTAGTGGCTTGCTGGGGCTCACGCGTAATCTGACGGCCTCCGAGATTTTGGGCCAGATTCTGGCTGCAGAGGAAATCAGCGGCACGCGTGTGGATAACCTGGTGTTCATGGGGATGGGTGAACCCCTTGCCAACATGGACAACCTTCTCGTGGCGCTTACGCTGATAATGGATCCGCACGGCCTGAACATCGGCGCGCGCCATATCACCATTTCCACCTCCGGCAATGTGCCGGGGCTGCGCCGCTTGGCCGAGTTCGGTAAGCCTCTGCGCTTGGCTGTATCTCTGCACGGTGCCAGCGATGAGGTGCGTTCTCAGGTGATGCCGGTGAACCGCAAGTGGCCTCTCGGCCAGCTTCTGCCGGCTCTGGAGGAGTGGACCCGTACCAGCAAGCACAAGATTACTTTTGAGTATATTCTCATTGAGGGCGTTAATGCCATGCTGCCCGAGGCTTCTAAGTTGGCGCGTATTTGCAAGCGCCTTAATGCTAAGGTGAACCTTATTCCTTATAACACCGTGGAGGGCCTGCCGTGGGTGCGCCCGTCCGAGCAACATTGCCGCGCGTTCTGCAAGGCGCTTATCTCTGCCGGTATTCCTGTTACCATGCGCTACGAGAAGGGGCATGATATTAATGCCGCCTGTGGGCAGCTGAGGTTGCGCCGTAAAATCGCAGAAGAACAGGAATGAGAGTTTAAGAATTTTCCCATACTCACGAACTATATGAAAAAATACATACTTCCGGTCATTCTGCTTGTTCTGTTGTTACCCATTGCTGTCATGTTGTTACGCGGGGATGCGGGGCACTTCTGCTGGGCTCGGAAGTTTTATGGCTGCAGCGGGGAGGTTCCGTTGCAGCAGAGGTGGGAGGTGATGGAAATCGGCCGAAAATCTCATTCTTTTGGAATGGTCTATGATACTGAGTATTGTGAGCCGGTACTTTGTTCGCTGTCTTTTGAGGTACCAAGATATGCTGATGAACGAGAGATTGTAATACGCATGTTTGCCGAACAATATGCCGAGGGAGCCATTATTCTGAACGATAAAAACTTTTATGAGGATTATGTGGCCAGTGGCCTTTCGCCTCGTGAATGGGCTGAATCTGCCGGATTGAAGTGGTTGGATGGCGGGCCCCGCGCAGAACTGGTTCTCCCCATGGAAAAAGATATGATTCAGGTTGCTCTGGTATATCGGGCTACGCTGTCTGAAACTGCTCCTCCACATACTCAGCCGTATGTGCTGGTTCATTTGTGCATATTCAACAAGGAAGCTTTGCTGAAAAAGAGAGGCTCGAAGATTGCAAGAATCTTCGAGCTCACTGAGCAAGATTTTTTGTCGGTGGAATGATTAATGTATCAACCGCCGGACTTGCTTTTTTATTCCCAATCAATCACAATCTCGGCGCGAAGTTCGTCCTCGCTCATGACGCTGTGCTGTGTTTGTTTACCGGCTAGGCGGAGCTCAATGCTGATGGCGGAATCGATGGATGGGACTTTAATGCCAGAGGAAACGACACGGTGTGGCAGCTTTTCAAACTCTTCCACCGTATAAGGTGCCGGTTGGTAATTCCTGCATGATAATTGCGTGCGGTTTTGTTTGTTGATGGTTCTGATGGCACTCTGCTCCAGAGGAAAATACAGGTAGGTGATTTCGTATGCGCTGAGAATAGCGGCTGTGAAGAGTTTTTGCTTGTAAAATCAACAATTTGCGTTATAATCTGGGTTAGTCATGGGAGAATATACACCACCCTTTACCGTAAGCGCGAAAGCCATTCGATTGGTGGCGGAGATATCCGCACTTGTTGAACGTTTTGCTATTCGACTGGAAAAAGCGGATGGGCTTCGGTTGAGGAAGGCGAACCGTATCAAAACGATTCGCAGCTCACTGGCTATCGAAGGTAATGAGTTGAGCGAAGATGATGTGCGAACTCTGCTGGAGGGTAAGACCGTAATAGCCCCGAAACAGCAACTGCAGGAGGTTCAGAATGCTATCCGTACCTACGATGAAAGTCCGAGGTGGGATGCCTTTTCCATGGATGATATGCTGCGCGCGCATGGCTGCATGATGCAGGGGCTCTGCCCTGAACCGGGGAAGTTCCGCCGCGGTGGCGTGGGGGTATTTGCCGGAGACAGGCTTATTCACATGGCTCCGCCGCCCCACCTGGTGCCCACACTTATGCACCAGCTTTTCAACTGGCTGGAACATGCGGAAGATCACCTGTTGATACGCAGCTGCGTATTTCACTACGAATTCGAGTTTATCCACCCCTTCAGCGACGGCAATGGACGAATCGGGCGTTTGTGGCAATCACTTATCCTCAGCAAGCTGCACCCCGGTTTTCCGCATTTGCCGGTTGAGAATATGGTATTCGCTGCTCAGGATGACTATTACCGCGCCATTCAGCAAAGCAGCGACATGGCCGATTGTGGCCCTTTCATTGATTTCATGCTCGGTGAAATTAGAAATACCCTGAGACGAGCCACCGCCGACAGCAGGGCAGAACTGACAGATGCCGAGCAGTTCATTATCTCCTGCATTCGTGAACACCCGGGTATTTCTGCCCGGGCGATGGCTGAAAAGCGTGGAATCTCTCCTCGCCAGATAGAAAAACACCTCAGTGAAATGAAATTGAGGGGTATTTTGTTGCGCGAAGGGGCCCGCCGAAACGGTATCTGGAAAGTTTGCGGGGAATAAAGTTCGGAATAAAGTTCGGAATAAAGTTCGGAATAAAGTTCGGAATAAAGTTCGGAATAACGCGCCGCGGTGTGGAGTTGAATTCGGCGGTGGGCGCATGAAAAAAGACGGAGCAAATAACGCTCCGTCCTGTTTCTTAGTTTGGCTGTGTTGGTCCTTGGGGGCGGTTTATTCCGCCTGCCAGTCGATGACGATTTCGGCGCGGAGTTCACCACCGCTGACGATGCTGTGCTGTGTCTGCATGCCGGCGAGTCGGTGCTCGATGGTGATGGGCGCGCCGGCGAAGGTTTCTCGCTTGAAGTTGATGCGGATTCGGCGGGGAGCAGGGCCGGGTTCCATGCCTTCCGGCAGCGTTTCGAGAGCCCAGATGAGGTAGGAGCCGTTGTTGATGTGGCCATTGAAGTCCACATCGCGGCGGGGGGCTATCATCTCTACTGTTTCCGTGCGTTCAAATTCTTTTGCGACCTCCAGCGGGGTGGAGATGAGGGCCGGGCACTCATCCGGCATCTGTGCCATGGCTCGCTTCAGGGGGATGGGGCGGCGGCTGTTGACATCGATAAGCACCCACATCAGATCAGCGCGGGCGATGACGTTGCCCTCCTTATCACTCATCTCCACAAAGCGGCGAGCCTGCAGAGCGCTGGCCTTGCCGGTGTTGGAGCGCAGGGTGACCTTTTCCTTCCAAGACGGGCGGCGTACAAACTCGAAATCGCCCTGAACTTCCACCCAAATCATCCCGTTGCTGATGCTCCATTCGTAGCCCAAGTTGTTGCCGGAGGCGTGGGTTTCCGCCACTTCCTGACAGAAGTGCATGAAGCTGGCCGGCTTGAGCAAGTGGTCTGCTCCGCATTCGTAACTGGTGACGCTGTGCTGAAGGTTGATGTCTTCCATAGAGTTAACTCTATCATTTAGGCGTGCTTCCGTCAAGTATAACATTTTGAATGCACTTGACTTTCTTTCGGGGGGCGTATACCATGATGACTGATGAAGTTGTTTGTCTCATTGATATTAGCCCTGTTGTGCAGCTCATGTGTGAGCCGCCTCTGTGTACCGGTCCGGGCACTGGGCGAGAGTGGTGCAGGTGTGGTGAGTCGGGCTGAGCTGGAGCGCGATCCGTTTGCCCCTGTTCAGATAAGTCGTGTGCCTGATTTGCGCCTCATGCGTGTGGGGCCGCACTATTATTTGGAGGGTGTGCGGACGAAGTTTTACAGGAGTTATGTTTTTCCTTATGCCGGCATGGCGGGGCTTGGGTTCAGCGACAAGCCTGATTATGAGCCCGTCAGCGGGGCTGAACGTGTAAGCGTGTGGCGCCGGGTGGCGGTGCGCAATGGGTGCTATGCCGGAGTGGTGAGTGGCTGCGGTTGGGAGGAATCCCTCCCTGCCGGGGCTGCGCCGGTGATGGTAGCGGGGTATGGTGATGTCCTTTGTGACCGGAACTTGTGCGAACATGGCCCACAGCATACGGATTGGCATGCGGTGTATGCCTACCCTTTGGCCGCTGCTACTGCCGTAGGTGTGGATTTGCCCGGCACGATTCTGGGGAGTGCGATGATAGGAGTGGCCGTTGTTTGGCTGGAAATTCGGGATTGTATCGGGCTATCAAAGCGGCATCATCTGAAGTCCGCTTCGCAAATTGATGCTGCAAGCGGAGCTGATTAATGGCCCGACTTTAATCTTGCGATACGGCAAATGATAATCCGCGCAGCGTAGCCTGTTCCATCTGCAGCCCGCGTACCAGAGCACGCAACAGGGCTAGGGAGCCGGCGGCATCGTAGAGGGCATCGTGCCAAGTTTTGCCGGGAACGAGGGTGGATACTTCGGGCGTAATGCCTAGGGCGTCACACACGGTGCCGAGCGAGTGGTCCTGCAAGGTGGGTAGGGCTTTGCGTGCCAGTGCGAGGGTGTCTAGCCAAGGGCCGAAGCCGTGGCCGGGGAAGGCACCTAGGAAGCGCTGCTCGGTGGAGGGATTATGCCCCAGCACCACGCAGCCGGAAAGTAGGCGGCGCAGGTCGCGCCACAGTTCGGTGAAGTGCGGGGCGTCTTGCAGCATGGCGGTTGTGATGCCGTGCACTTTGGCCGCGCTCCAGCGTACGGGGCGGTCGCAGGCTATGTAGGAGGTAAAGATTTCCTCCTCGCCAAACAGGCTGTTCACCCGCACAATGCCTACCTGCACGGGCTGATCCGTCTCGCCGGGGGCCGCCCCGGCGGACTCAAAATCAATGGCGGCTATGGGCAGCTGCGCCAGTGGGCAATCCATCAGCTGCGAACCCATGCGCGTGCTTTCTGGATTTCGGCATACAGGGCATCGTAATCGCAGGTGAGGAACTTGCCATCGCGGTAAAGCTCCTTGCCGTCCACCACGGTGAGTTTATTCTCCGCGCCGGTGGCGGCGTACACGATGTTGGATACGATATTGTGCACGGGCTGCATGTTGGGGGCGCTGAGGTCCAGAGCGATGAAGTCCGCCTTCATGCCGGGCTCCAGCGTGCCGATGTGCGGATCATGCAAGGCCGCGGAGCCGCCGCGGGTGGCGAGGTCCAGCGCCATTTGTGCGGGGCAGGCCGTGGGGGAGAGGGTATGTACTTTGTGGAGAAGACTGGCCACGTACATTTCGCGCAGCATGTTCTGGGCGTTGTTGCTGGCGGGGCCATCGGTACCCAGAGCCACGGGAATATGGTAGTTCTGCAGCTTTTCAACGGGAGCCACGCCGCTGGCCAGTTTCATGTTGGATGAGGGATTGTGTACCACGGTGCAGTGGCCCTCTGCCAGTAGCTCCATGTCCGTCTCATCTGCGTGTACAACATGGAAGAATGTGCTGCCGGGCTGAAGCAGGCCGAGGCTCTGGCAGTAGGGGATGGGGCGCATGCCGAACTCCTTCAGGCAGGTCTGGGTTTCTGTCTCCGTTTCTGCAAGATGCATACCGAAGAGTGCTCCATTTTCCTCCGCGAGAGCGTAGCATTCCTTCAACAGCTCGGGATTCGTGGTATAGGGTGCATGAGGCACGATGGCCTGACGGATGCGGGGGTGATTGCGCCAAGCGTCCGCCTGAGCGCGAACGAGATCGAAGTAGGCTTCCTTGTCCTTGCAGGAAAGGCTGGGGAAGAACTGCGTGATGCTTTCACCCAAAACTGCTCGCATGCCCATGGAGTCTGCCGCGCGGAAGACGGAGTCCTCTATCATGTACATGTCGTAGAAGGCTGTAGTTCCGCTGCGTATCATTTCAGCCAAGCTGAAGCGGGCGCCCAGCTCCACGAGCTCGGGGGTGAGTTTGGCTTCCTGAGGGAAGATATCCTGAGTGAGCCAGTCCATGAGGGCCTTATCATCTGAGTAGCCGCGCAGGAGGCTCATGGGGATATGCGTGTGGGCATTGATGAGACCGGGCATGATGACGGCATTACCCAAGTCCACACGGCGGGCATCCGGGTAGAGAATTTCCAGTATATCAGCGTGGCCTACGCAGATGATACGGTTGCCGCTTACGGCGATAGCTCCGTTTTCAATGATGTCGCGGGCGTCATTCTGGGTGACGACCCATGCCGCGGTATAAAGGGAATCACAGGAGTTGCTGCTGTTCATGGCAGATGGATACTATGAAAATCAGAACCAGAAGAGGATGGCACAAGCGGTGACGGCCACGCCGTAAATAAGCCCGAACACATTGCTGTACTTGTAAAGCGCAGGCTTGGTTACATAATAGGCAGCCCAGTCTCGGAAGAGGTAGGGCTTGCCCACCCAGAACATGGCTACAGTCAGTACGGGATACCACCAGATGGGAATGAGCAGGCGCGTGACGGGCGCTTTCAGGAAGGCTGCCGTGAGGGGCACGATGGCTGCCAGTAGCAGGAAAAAGCCCAGCGCCCTCGGGAAAAGAAGGTTCTTCTTCTGGCCGTACAAGATGAACCAGACAATCGGGCAAAGAATGATAAGGATGCCGCGGAAAGCATTGAAGTCAAACAGATTCATGCGCAGCGGATTCCAGCTTACATCCAGTAACAGCAGGAAAAGCCAGATGAAGTCCACCGTAAGAAGCACCTTGCCGGCTTTATCATTCTCTGCCGCTTTGCTCAGAGCTTGCTTTGTGGCTTCGGGTTTGAGCAGGGCATAAGCATGCAGGGCTATGAGGATAAGCCCCATGATGAGCCCGGCCCAGCCGAGCGGCAGCTTTTCGTAGGCGTGTAAAACTTTGTCGTACATCATGTCCGCCCTCCATACTATACATTTCGCGCGCGTAAGGCAAGCGCAATCTCAGCCATCAGGCCGGCAAATATCAATTCGCGTTTTGCTGCAGGAAATCTTCGATGCCGGTGGTGGGGTAACGCAGGCTGTTGCGGCGGAAGAGGCGCAGCTGGCGGATGGCCCGTTCTTTGGTGTGGAAAAGCTGCTCTATGCTCAGTCTTTCTGATTCAGGGAGATTGAGCTTGTTTTGCAGCACAAAAATGAGTGTGCGGACAGCCGGTACATGGTTCTGCGGGTCTGCAAAAAGCTCACGGCCTAGCGCTAGTGCTTCCTTTTCCTTTCCTCTGACCCGGCATAGATTATAGAAGCACATGCGTTTATAAATAGAGGGGGCTCCCAGTTCCACGGCTCGAGCGTAGGCTTCTGCGGCTTTGGCAAACTCGGGGCGGCGGTAGAGATCGCTGTAGAAGTCTCCTAATCTGGCGTAGAGCAGGGGACTATCCGGATTGTTGGCGATGCCTTGCAGCAGGAAGTTCTCTCCTTTTTTGATGTAATGGTGCACTTGGACGGCCTGCTCATGCCCGTCCATTCGTTCATCGCTCAGGTAATCACCGGCTGCGTTTGTGGCCATTTCACGTGAGGCTGCAGCCCAGTAATTCTCACGGCGGGGCGCCAATGTGGTGATGGTGTTCCAGAGGGATTCGGCTTGTGGCCAGTCACGTTTGAGCCAAGCGCGGGTAGCCTCCAAGGTGGTGATTTCGGCCGCGAGTGAGCGCAGGCCTCCCAGAATGAAGAAGGCGAGCTGCTGGGAGAGCGCGTCTCTGCGAGAGATGGCTGGAGGAGGTAGTTTCAGGCCTTGTCTTTGCTGGGCTGAACTGACAGCGCCGGTGATGGGCTGAAGTATCAGGCCTCCAAGCAACAGGAGGACTGTGGCAGTCAATATTCTGCCGCTCGTGCGGAAAAAGGGCTGTTTGAGGATGGAGCGCATGCGCGGGTATCAGGCTTGGCGGGGGTAACGTTCTTTCAGCCGGGCCTGGATATCGGCACACAGTCGCTCCCATTCCGGTACCTTGGCTCCCGCTTCTCTGGCCCGTGCCAGCGGGGTACCCCAGATGGCATCATATTCTACCGGGCGGTGGCGGTTATAATCCACTGCGCTGCTGGGAATGAACTCTCCCATTCTGGAGGTTTGCTCCATTTGGCGTGTGATGATTTCCTGCGGCAGGGGGAAGCCTCTTAGCTCTGCTGTGTTGCAGACTTCGTTCATGATAGCGCGGGCGCGTTCCGGCTCACCGGGCATGCCGAAAAGTTGACGTATGCTGATGCCGCCATGGGCCAAGCAGAGCCCGTTAAAGGGGATGTTCCAAGAAAGCTTGGTCCAGAGAATCTGCTCCGCATGCATGGCTGCCCGGGTTTCTACAGGGGTGCCGTCGAAAAGCCCCGCCAGCTCTTCTGCCTGTGCTAGCCCGTCATCAGATGGCTGAAGCGGCGCAAACTGGATAGCCCCACCCTCCAAGTGGGTAATGATGCCGGGCGTATCCATCATGGCGCACACAAAGCAGAGGCCGATGAAGACCCGCTCCGGAGCTATAATTTCTGAGATGGTCTCCGCATTGCCCATGCCGTTCTGGAAGGTGAGTACGCGAGTGTTCTCCTTCAGCAGAGGGGGGAGTGCTGCAGAAAGTAGAGAGTTGCATGTGGTTTTCCAGCTGACGATAACCAGATCCACCGGGCCGCATTCTTCCGGAGTACGGAAGATGCTCGGAGCTTGCAGGTGTATGTCACCATACACGCTGTTTACTTGCAGGCCGTTTTTACGTATTGGCTCATAGGCAGAGCGCAGGATAAAGTTGACATCGTTCCCTGCTTCTGCCAGCCGCGCTCCATAGTAACATCCGAGGGCTCCGGCTCCTAATATGGCTATCTTCATGCCCGGAATTGTAGCATTTTCTGCTTATTTTTGCAATAAAATTTGCATTTTATGGCAGGCACACACACTTTAGCCTTGCCAACTCGTGCGGAAAGCGTTATTAATTAGCGCGTATCTCATCAATATCGGGCAGGCTAACTGCCCTACAAACACAAACCAGAACCATGGGTCAACAGCATCGTAAGGAAACGAAGCGCCGCCGTCGCAGCGCCTACATCAAGCGCCAGAAGGAAATCGCCAAGAACAGCAAGAACACTGCTCCCGTGCAGCTTGCTACCAAGGTAGTTAAGGCAGAGGATGCCGCCAAAGCCTAATGCGTGGCTTGATTTTGTCTCTCACGAGAACATTTTAATTGAAAAACCCGACGTCGCGATTGTGTGACGCCGGGTTTTTTGTGCCTATTTTTGGACATGGAATATTTTTGAAGGTGAAAAGAAATAATGAAAAATAATTGTTGAAAAGTGTTGACAAAATAAAAAAAAGCAGATACAAGGAGCGCCGTTGACACGAACCTCCCATAATTAGTCACACAAATACTGATGAAAAGTCTTTCTGTCATTACGCTAACGTTGGTAACCCTGATTGTTTCGGGGTTTTCTTCCTGTACTCAGATATCTCCTCAGCTTCGCGCTCAGATTAACACGGCTGAAGCTGCGCTGGAGGCAGCTCCTGCTCCTGAGGCCCTTCCTTACGTTTCCGGTTCTTACGAACACTTTATCTGCAGCAATGGTTATCCCACGACCATGGAGATTTACCGCAATGAGGAACTGTTGAAACGTGCAAATCGTAACAGCAGGGTTCATATCTGTCTTGCTCAGCAGCGAGGCCGCCTGTATGTGAATGGTCAGGTGGCTGCGGATTGGCCTGTTTCCACCGGAGCTAATGGCCATGAGACCCCCACTGGTTCTTATGAGGTGATTGAAATGCGCCGTGATCACGCTTCCAGCCTCTATGGTAATATTCGTGATGCCAGTGGTCGAATGGTGAAGCGCAATGCTGACTCCACTCGCGATGTTGTTCCGGAAGGTGGTACCTTTGAGGGGTCTCCCATGCCCAACTGGATGCGCCTGACTTGGGATGGGCTGGGAATTCATACCGGTAAGGTGAGTGCCGGTCAGCGCCTGTCTCATGGCTGCATTCGCACGCCCAATTCCATGGCGACGGAGCTTTTCGGTATTGCCGGAATGGGGACAAAGGTTGAAGTGGCTGATGAGGTGGAATCCTGTTTCCCCATGCCTCACATCCTTGTCTTCAGCGCCGAGTATCAGTCCATTCTTAAGACGCATACGGATGCTCAGGATAACCTGAATAAATTGCGCCAGCAGGCTCAGGATGAGCTCGCTGCACGCAGAAATGGTACATTCCAAGAGGAAATTTCGGCTAGTTGAGCAAATTCCTGGTTGAAATTTAACTAATAGGATTGACATATTGCTTTGATAATGGTACAGTTTCGCCGAGGAACTGTACCATTATCCTTTTCTGATATTCCATGGATAAAGTATACTTCGGCGTGTGTTTGTTTGCTGTGATGGCCTTGCCATCATGCGGGCGGTTCTTTTCGCCTCGTCTTATGCCTGAAGATGAGCGGAGAATAGCTGCGCTGGAGGCTCGTATTGAGGCTATTCCTTCCGGCCCGGATTATGGTGATTATCCCGAGAATTCTTACGAGTTTTTTGTGAGTCACCGTTATTACCTGGACACCATGGTGGTGTATAAGGATTCCGAATTGCTCAAGAAGGCTGATGCTTCTTGCCCTATTTACATATGTTTGGGGCAGCAGCGTGGTCGAATTTATGTGGATGGTCGCGTTGCTCTGGATTGGCCGGTTTCTACCGGTACTGAATCGACGCCGACTTCGCGAGGCAGCTTTGTCGTATTGGAGAAAAAGCGAGAACACTGTTCTGGCCGCTTCGGTGTTATTTATGCAGCGGATGGTACCGTGCTGGAGGAAGAAGCGGATTCTCGGAAGCATACAGTTCCGCCCGGTGGTCGCTGGGAGGGCGCGTCTATGCCTAACTGGATGCGTCTGACGGATTCCGGTATAGGAATGCATACAGGTATGGTGGTGCCGGGGCAGCGCTTGTCTCATGGCTGTATCCGCATGCCGCATCAGGTGGCATCTTGGATTTTTGATATTGTAAGCCTTGGAAGCCCGGTATATGTGGCGGAAGAGGTTGAGGCGATTTTCCCGTGTCGGGAAGCTTTGGGGGTAGGAGATGCTATTCGTCATGGTGCCAGAGCTCGTGCTTTGCTGACCGAGCAGCTGGATTCCTTGCGTCTCGAAGCAGAAGAGCGCGCGGTGGTTTATGCCGATGAACTTCGTCGCAATGAGGCTGCTGCTCGTGAGGCGGAAGAGGCTGAACGCGCTCGCCGCCGCGCTGAGGAGAAGGCTGCAGAGGAAGCCGCTGAACGTGCCGAAGCTGAGGAACGTGCCCGCGTGCGTGCTGAGCGTGAAGCAGCCCGTGAGGCAGAGCGTGCTGAACGTGCCCGCCGCCGCGCTGAAGAGAAGGCCGCCGAGGAAGCCGCTGAACGTGCCGAAGCTGAGGAACGTGCCCGCGTGCGTGCTGAGCGTGAAGCAGCCCGTGAGGCAGAGCGTGCTGAACGTGCCCGCCGCCGCGAGGAAGAAAGATTAGCCGAGGAAGCCGCTGAACGTGCTGAAGCTGCCGAACGTGCCCGTGTGCGTGCTGAGCGAGAGGCAGCCAGAGAGGCAGAGCGTGCTGAACGTGCCCGCCGCCGCGAGGAAGAAAGATTAGCCGAGGAAGCCGCTGAACGTGCTGAAGCTGAGGAACGTGCCCGCGTGCGT
>JAFWZG010000002.1 GCA_017517385.1 Akkermansia sp. | reverse complement strand
AGGAGAGATAGAAGAGTTGCGGCAGGAACATTAGTTCCGGGACCAATCACACGCCGAGAAACCGCCGTATGCCATAAATGGCACGTACGGTGGTGTGAGAGGGGGACGAAAGTCCCCCTACTCAGGTGATAAAGTGTGGTAATGTATGACTGTCCGATGTAAAATCGGGCGGCGGAGAGGCCTTTCTTGCCTTAGCTAATCAAGAAAGGCCGGATGAGGGGACGCCCGCGTCCCTACAAGGGAGAAAGCCCCGAAATTGAGTCAGGGCCACCCTCATCCCCGTTAAAAAGACGGCTCCGCGATTCGTCTCGGATAATTGATGGGACTCAAACGTCCGAACCTGAGAATGAGACAAGTCATGATAAAACACCAGTCAGTAAAAAGCAAGGAGAATGAGGCAAAAGAGCCTCATGAATATGTATATGTAGGCGTAGATTTATCCAGTCGATACTTAGATGCCTATATACAGGGAAAATATCGACGCTATTCAAATGACGAGCTTGGTTTTAACAAGTTCATCAGGGCAATAAGCACAGAGAAGATCCAAAAGCCCGTTTTGGTGGCTTTTGAATCAACAGGTAGTATCAGTTTGTATTTTGCGGAGCAACTTGATAGATTGCATATAGCAAGGAATTGTATCAATCCTTCATGGATAAGGCATTATGCAAAATCAAAAGGAAGAGTGGCAAAAACAGACAAGATAGATAGCGAAGTGATAGCATCCTATGCGGAGTTGTATAAGCTGCAAGCTGATACGGCGATGAGTGCAGCAATGTTAAGGTTGCGCCAGTTGCAAAGAATGAGGAGTATGTTTATCAAGCATCGTGCTCAGTTGAAGGGGGCACTTCATACTTATAAGGATGAGTTTTGTCAAGAGCAGATAGCGGGGCAAATAGAAACTCTTGATGAGAAAATAAAAAGTGCGCAGCTAGCGATGGAGCAACTCATAAAAGACGATGAGGAATTGCAGAATCGTTATCTACTATATCTACAGGTTGGGGGAATAGGAGAGAAAACTGCAAAAATGTTGTTGTGTGGTTTGCCTGAGTTGGGGTATCTTAACCGAAGAGAGATAGCAGCTTTAGTCGGTGTGGCTCCATTTAACTGGGATAGTGGGCGAAGAAGCGGGAAAAGATTTGCCAGATTTGGACGTCGAGAAGTCAGAACTCAGTTATATATGTGCATCGCAGCGACTTTACGTATGTCAGAAGATTTGACTCAGACCCGTTATCATCAATTGAGAGCAAAGGGAAAGAGTCACAAAGTTGCAGCAATAGCGAGCATAAGGCATATGATTGTCAGACTAAATGCTCAAGTAAGAGATTGGATAGCGTCAGGCAAGCCGGAGATAAAGATTAAGAAAGCCGATAAGAAGAGAGAAGAAAGCAAAACTCCTGAACAAACTGTTGCAAAATAAGTTTTCCCGAAGGGAAACCCATACTACCCTAGCCCAGGGGGTGAGGGTTTGGGAGAGGTGGGAAGTGGCAATGCACTTCCCCCTCTCCCAAGTCCAGCTACTGCATTGCCCAATTTTGGGCAATGCCGAACTACAAAATCGATTTTTCAGAAAAAATCAGATTTTGCTCAAATTATAATTGACTCAATCTATGGCTCCTTAGGTGTGGGGGCGGAAGAGTTCGGCTTGGTCCTGCAGCAGGGCGAATGAGTGGCGCACCATGGCGCGGGTTTCATTCAGAAGGTTCAGGTACAGGATACCATTGCGCATGTCCACCTCGTCTTCCTCGGCACGGATAAGATGGGCGCGGATGCACTGGGCGAACTCGTTTTTGAGGTCGCCGGACTGAGCCATCATCTCCTCAATGCCTGAGCCACCATCGCTTTGCAACTTGAGGGCGAGACCGGGGAAGCAGGCCGAAATGCGGTCGCTCATGGAGAGTAGGTCGCGCCCCTGTTCGTCGGTCAGGCCTACGTGGTTGTTATCGATATGCTTGTAACAGGCTTTAACGATGGTGAGCAGGCATTCCGTCACCTTAAGGGCATTTTCATGTAATCGGAGGATGAGCTGCCCTTGATTGAACAGTCTAGCGGGTAGGGTTTGCAGGCAAGGCAGAATCTGGTCCTCCTGTATGGCTTTCAGGGTGCGGTTGAGCTCACGGGTCTTCTTACGCAGTCGCTTCAGTGAGCTGTAATCCTCTGCAAGCAGGGCTTTTACCGTAGCGCGGTAGATGCCATAGGCTCGGCCGAGGCGGTCCACGGAGTTCTCTCCCAGTTCGTGCATGACCTGCTGAGAGTTCAAATCCAGTTCCGGCAAGGTGGGGGTATTCTTACGGCGGTGCAGGTAGGCGGATTTTACCAGAATACCGCCCGCCAGCAGGAGCATGAGGGCAATGCCCCACACGCCACCCAGCATCATCACCGTGGCGGTAATGCAAGCCGCTAGGAAGGCAAGCAAGCCTGTGGTGAACCAGCCGCCAATGACGACCATCACTCCCGTGATGCGGTACACGGCGCTGTCGCGTCCCCATGCGCGGTCTGCCAGTGAGCTGCCCATAGCCACCATGAAGGTCACGTAAGTGGTGGAGAGTGGAAGTTTGAATGATGTGGCCAGCGAGATAAGCAGAGCGGAAATGGTGAGGTTGACGGAGGCTCGTACCATGTCGAACGCGGTGCCGTCGTCCTCGCTAAGCTCGAGGGGCTCGAAGCGCTTCGCCACGAATCTCGCCACGGGAGCAGGGGTGATACGGGTGATGAAGTTGGCTGCGTTCAGTGCCCAGCGCACGGCGGCTCGTGCGGGCAGGCAGGAGCCAAAGCGTTCTTTGCTGACGCCGTTGCTGCGAGCCAGTTTCACCTCCGTTTCGGTTACAGTGCGAGCCTTCTTGGAGAAGATGAGGGCCAGCACCATCACACCGCCGGCAGCCAGCAGGTACCAGATATTCGCCTGTACCGGGGCAGCGAGGGAGCCCATTCGCAAGCTATCCAGCGTGCCGCCGGCTGCCACGTGAGCATTTGCAATGTGGTAGGAGGATTCCGCCGCCATGAATACGCCGATGAAGTTCACTAAGTCGTTACCGGCGAAGGCCAGAGCGAGTGCGCAGGTGCCTGCCAGTACGGTGATGCGCAGGGTATTCACGCGCAGCACATATTGAAGGATGAAGGAAACCACGAACCATACACCGAAAGTGCCTAGTACCACAAGGCTGATATTGCTATTTAACCAGGCGAGTATGTCGGGCGTAACCACGGAGCTGTGCTTCAGCCCCTTAAATACCGCGAAGTAACTGATAGCGGTGAGGGATGCTGCGCACCAGAGCGCACCAATGTACTTGTATGCTTTCCGGTAGCGGAAGCTGAACAGCAGGCGTGAGAACCACATAACAACGCACCCGCAGGTGAATGCCACGGCCACTGAGCAGAAGATGCCGGAGATAATCGAGAGCGCCTTGCCGCTATTGATATAAGCTCCCAAGCCTTGGGCCACTTGTTCTCCGCCCTCATAGATGGTGCACAGCGCCACGGCCACAGCTGCCCCCAACAGCTCAAACACGAGGGAAACGGTGGTCGAGGTCGGGAGCCCGAAGGTATTGAAGAGATCCAGCAATATCACGTCCGTCAGCATCACGGCGAGGAATAGAATCATTACCCCGTGGAAGCTGAACTGTGCAGGCACGAATACGCCGCTGCGGGCAATCTCCATCATGCCGCCGGAGAGTGAGGCCCCCAGTACAATGCCTGTCGCGGCCACTGCCAGCACGATGCTGCGCCGTGCCGCATTGCAGCCCACGGCTGAGTTCAGGAAATTGGCAGCGTCGTTTGACACGCCAACTATCAAGTCAAACACGGCCAGCAAAAGCAGGATGGCCAGTATTGCAATGTACATTTCGTTCATACGCCCCATATCCTACCATGCAGAGCCCTCCTTGTGCACGCATTTCTGTGTGAAGCCTTCGCCACACGCTCCGTGACATTTTCGCCATATAGGGGCGGAATGATGGTGGGCGGTTTTAATTTAGCTTGCGGCATGAGGAAAATCTGATAAAATACCCACATGATAAGTTGGGATATAGTGCTTGGCCTTGTTATTCTGGCTTTTGCGATTCCGTTTATATTTCTGAGTAGCAAGATGAAGGCGGTGCGGTTGCGGGCTCTTGCAGTGCAGCAGGAATCAAAATATCTGCGTATTCTGCTCAGGGAGCTGGAGGACCACGTGCGCCATGATCAATCCCTGTTTCTGGAATCATTAGGCGTGCCCTTTTTGTTGATGCGCCCCTCCGGCCGCGTGGAGATGGCGAATAAAAAAGCTGCTGCGCTTGTTGGCGTGGAGTCCATCATTCAGGCTAATCTTTTGCGTTTGTTGCCTGAAAGTGAATTGAAAGGATTTTTGCAACAAGTGTGTAACAGCACGGAGCCTGTGCGCAATATCGTAGCGGTTGAGCATCATGGGGAGCAGCGGATTTATCGGGCTAAGGCTACTCCCTTGGAGAACCGTGAACGCCATGTTGGCATTGTCTTTTTGGATGTAACGGAAGAACACCGCACGCAGGTGATTCGCCGGGATTTTGTGGCGAATGCTTCCCATGAGCTCCGTACTCCGCTCACGCTCATTACCGGGTATCTTGAGGCGTTAATAGATGAGCCGGAGGTGGCGGAGAATGCCGCTATACGCCTGCGTTCGCTGGGCATCATGAAGCACCACGCGGACCGCATGGCGCGCTTGATTGCGGACATGTTGACGCTTTCGCGAGTGGATTCCCCGGACTCCGGATACCTGAAACACGAGGAGTTTAATCTGTGCCAAGTGGCTGAAGACGTCATCCTGCGCCTGCAACCCATGGTAGATGAACAGAAGGCAACGGTGAAAATAGAAATTTGTCCGCAGCCTTTTGTGATGTGGGGAGACAGTTTCTATTGGGCTCAGGTTATATTTAATCTGCTGGAAAACGCGTTGAAAAATAATCCGAAGCCCGGATTGATGGTGCGCATGAGTGCGGCCATTGATGAGACCGGGGCGCAGACTATCACGGTAGAGGATGACGGTGTGGGTATTTCCCCGGAGGCGCTTCCCTACATATTCAATCGTTTTTACCGCGCGGATAAAACGGGTAAAATTAAAGGCACAGGGCTCGGCTTAGCGATTGTGCGCCACGCCGTAGAAGCCCATGGCGGTGACATATGCGCAGAAAGCACCCCCGGGCAGAAAACCATATTCAACATACATTTGCCCAAGCAGAGGGAGGAATAAACGAAGGCGGTTATCGGAATACTTGGATTGTGTCCATACGTGTCCCAAAGATTTGGGACACGTTGATTTACGAATTACGATTTGCGATTTACGAATTAAAAGTAAGCGGCTTACGCCGATGTTGGGATAAAAGAAAAATTGTGCCAATGAACGGGCTGTATGATACCCGGCCAAGGAGAATTCGGCAAAACAAGCTGATTTTGAGTACACAATGGCTATATTTCACCAAACTTTGGGACACATGTGGATTGTGTCTTTTTTGTCACAAATATACGCTTCTCAGTAGGAGGCTTTTGGTATATACTGTTTCTGCATAAGCCATGTCTGCCCACATCATTATTGTAGAAGACGATGAGGATATCGCTGCTCTTGTTGCCTTTAATCTGGAACGGGAGGGGTGCACGTGTACGCTTGTCCATAACGGCACGGAAGGGTGGGCGCAAATTCGCACCCAATTGCCGGATTGCGTGATTCTGGATATGATGCTGCCGGGAATGACCGGCTTGCAGATTTTCTCGGAAATGAAATCCTGTGAGCTTACGAAGAATATCCCCACATTATTCTTGACGGCCCGAGCCCAGTTGGATGATAAGTTGGAATGCTTGGATATGGGCGCTGATGACTATATTACTAAGCCTTTCAGCTGCAAGGAGCTGAAGCTTCGCGTGCGCAACCTGCTTCACCGCGCGAAATCCGGCGCGTCCCGCCTGATTGTCAAGCAAGGCCCCATCTGCGTGGATAAGGCGAATCAGAAGGCTAGCTTGGATGGCGCCCCTCTGGAGCTTACCTCGGCTGAGTTCAAAATCCTTTCATACCTGATGGAGCGCCCGGATAAGGTGCAGAATCGCTACGAGTTGCAGCAAGCTCTCCTTGGCTACTCAGACTCCACCCAGACACGCGCTCTGGACACCCACATTAAGCGTTTGCGGCAAAAGCTGGGGGCGCATGCCGAGTGCATTGCGACTGAGCGAGGCGTTGGCTACTATTTTACTACCTCCCCGGCAAAGTCGGAATAAGCCGCACCTCCGGGCTGGGCGGGCTCTGTTGCCAAGGCGTCAGCGTAGCTGGCGTGGGCTTGGTAGTTTTTTGGGGGGCTAGTGCAAACTCTTTTCTGTAACATACCCTCAATTCCCGATTACTTTACCGCGCTGAGCAATAAAGCCACATGTGTCCCAAAGTTTGGGGGAATATAGCCATTGTGTACTCAAAATCAGCGTGTTTTGCCGAATTCTCCTTGGCCGGGTATCATACAGCCCGTTCATTGGTACAATTTTTCTTTTATCCCAACATCGGCGTAAGCCGCTTACTTTTAATTCGTAAATCAACGTGTCCCAAATCTTTGGGACACGTATGCAATAAAGCAGCCTCTGATGAGGCCATGGCGTTACATGGTAATTAAGGCATTCCTTCCATTGTTAGCTGAGCAAGCTAGTATCGCCCCCGACAAATGCGAGCATTCTACCGGCCCTTTCGATTTTCTCCAGCACATAGCTATTATTCTCTGCTGTGTTTTCTTTGGCTGCCTCTATATACTTTTGGGCTTTTTTGAAATCCGGCTCTCGGTTATTCCCGAAGATATACTCAGAAGCCATCGCCAGGTAGCATTCGGGGTCTTTAAGTGCAATTCCCTTTTTGTAGTACCTCTCTGCCTCTTTCGGATCCGGATTCACGCCTAGCCCCAACTCACTGCACCGTCCCAGCTGGAAAAAGGCCCGGGGATACTTCATGCCGGCAGCCTTCGTGTAACACTTCCGGGCAATCTCATAGTCCTGCTTACACCCATGTCCATCCTGATGCATGAGACCAACATAAAACAGCCCCTCGGCGCTGCCCACATCTGCCGCCAGCCGGTAATACTTGAGCGCCTGCTTATAACTTTTGGTCACCCCCAGCCCATTGGCATAGTATGCCGCCATCTGCAGCAAGGCATCGGGATTTTCGGGTTCGTCCTTCAGCCAAAGTTTCAGCGCTTGCCTCGCAGCTTGATATTCCTCCATCGTCTGACATGCAAAATGCAATATCATGTGCGGATTAGAATCCGTGCCATCCGGCTTTGCATCAGTATCCTCTCCTTGCAGACCCCCTAAATCTTCCCCGATATCTTTCAAAATATTGCGGCATTCCTCATGGCCGGCATCGGCGCCCCGCTGGTAATAAGCTATGGATTTTTTGATGTCGCAGAAACCGGGAGTCCCAGGCGAATACAGGGAGCCCAGCATAAAACATCCCATACCCTCATCAACTTCCATTATATCATTGGCCCATTTTTCCATGAGCTTCCAATCACACATCGGCACCAGACCGCGAATAGCCTGTCCGAAATACATTAACTTCGCGTCTGTTTCACCGAAAAGCCCCATCTCCAGCAACCACGCATTTGTTTCCTTGCTGAACGCGCCATCATTCTCGCGAATCTCCTTCATGGCTTTCTCTGCTCTTCGGCGCTCTGCCCGCATCATCTCCCCAATCTGATTCCCGGCTGCCTTATACCGTGTTCCTTTTCTGCCCATCTCGATTGATATGTGGTTTACGAGCCGCAGTCTACCACCTTTTGGCGTACTATTACAAGTTTTTATCAGGTAATAATGAAAAAAATGAAGCGGTGCTCACTGTAATCCAGACCATTAGGCACCGCGACGGCTCAATAAAGGACAAAAAAGTCACCTTTCGGGGTAGGATGGAGCCCGGGCTGAGCAAGGCTCCCCCACCACCACTCCCCCCAAGAGCTGATCCTCGAGGGTAATAGCCGTGTGGGATGTTTGCTCATTCAAATGATGCTTTACAGCAGCGCGCTTCTCAGTTTGGCTCGCGAATATGTGGCTCATTCTAAGCCTTCCATCAGAGTGCAGAACGCGCCTCGGTGGCATATTCATCCCCTTGCTCGGCGGCTTTGCTGTACCAATATCTTGCCTTTTCAGTATCCATCGGCACCCCCTCGCCATGCTGGTAGCAATGGGCTAAATTAACCTGTGCCTTGGTGTAACCTGATTCCGCGGCCTTGGTGTACCAGTAAACGGCCTCGCGGATATCTGCGGGCCTGCCGATGCCCTCCGCGCAGCATACGCCTAAATTATACTGTGCCGCGCTGTGGCCGGCCTCTGCGGAAAGTTGATAATAATGGAGCGCCTTCTCCACGTCCGCCTTGGTTCCTCGCCCATAGTGGTAACAGATGGCGGCATTGTATTGTGCCCCTGCATGGTTTTGCTCAGCCGCGAGAAGATACCATTTTAATGCCTCCCCGAGCGCGGCCGGAACCCCGATGCCTTCTTCGTGCGCTATGCCATACCGGAATTGTGCTTCCGCCTTGCCGGCCATAGCAGCTTGTTCATACCAATGCACAGCCTTGTTCTCATCAGCCTCTGTGCCGCGGCCGGTTCTGAAGCACTCTGCCACTTTGAGGCAAGCGTCCTCGTGTTGTCGTTGGGCCGCCTGATAGTAAAAGCTGAATGAAAAATGGTGATTTTTCTCAAAGCCCTTTCCGTATTCAAATATCTCACCCAGTAAATACAGCGCCTCGGTGATCCCTTTCTCAGCGGCTGTATTGATGAGCCTAGCCGCAATTTCTTCACCCGCCGAACTTGGTATGTTTTCTAGGAGTTCTAGCTCTGCCGTAAGCTGCTCTTGGCTGATTTCCTCCCCAATCAGCGGTTTTGCCAGCGGCTGATTAGGGTGACGGATAGATAACTCGCCCATACGAAGCAAGGCAAGAATGAACCACCCCCGGTTGCCGGGCACCAAAATCTCCTTGCCAGAGTATGCCCAGTGATTGTAATAACGCCATAAAGAATAGAGGCCATTCCCGAGCACAGAGATATCCGTCACCCCGTCTAGCACGTTGTATAAGTCATCGATGCTCCAGCCCGTTGTCTTGTGCTTGTCTGCAAACGAATGCCCCATGTCCATTATAAAGCCCATGGCCCTGCAAGCTGCGGGTAAAGGTGCCCCTACCAAAGTTTTGAGTTCGGTTTTCTCGTCCAGAAATAAATTGAGCCATTTGATGGCAAAGGCGGTGATGTGAGTCATAGTGTGCGTCATGGGGTAAGTTTCTTCTTAGGTAATCGTATGGTAGCATGCATGTTTCCTCTTTGCAAGTCCATTTTTACGGCCCCAAGGCGAGTGCATACGTGTCCCAAAGATTTGGGACACGTTGATTTACGAATTACAATTTACGATTTACGAATTAAAAGTAAGCGGCTTACGCCGATGGTGGGATAAAAGAAAAATTGTGCCAATGAACGGGCTGTATGATACCCGGCCAAGGAGAATTCGGCAAAACACGCTGATTTTGAGTACACAATGGCTATATTCCACCAAACTTTGGGACACATGTGGGAAAACACCCGCCGTAGCATCTGTGCTACAGTTTTTTTCAAGACCACAGGCGGTTCAGAGCAAGTCCAGAGGCAAAACAACGCACGGATAGGAGATACAGCATTATTGATGCTGGCTCTAATATGAGAGTTGAAAAACAAGGAGTTATAAAACATGAGATATTCATAAAGGCGCTTCTCATATACAACTTCATCACCCTAACTCATAAAAATC
>JAFWZG010000071.1 GCA_017517385.1 Akkermansia sp. | reverse complement strand
TCACCTTCTTGTCATAGTAGGTCTCGAAGTCGAGGGCATACGTGCGCTTGCTCATTCGCGGGCCTCCTTTCCTTCGGTCTGTCGGATGGCATTCTGGCACAGGCCTGCCAGTCGGCTTTCGCGGCTGTCCAGCTGGTCGAGAACGTGTACCAGCCGCTCCACCCGCTTGGCATCCCCGCGCATGGCGGCTTCCCCTAGCGCAAAGGTCAGGCGCAGGGAGTTTTTTACCAGCTCCCGGCCTTCCACGGCCAGCGCATGGGCGATGTCTTCCTGTTCATTGCGGGGTTGCTCGTTCACGGCACAGAGCACATTCCACCCTCGCCAGCTTTCCACCAACTCACCAAGGCGGGCTATGGTGTCGGTGCACATTTTCGATTTTGATTGTATGGCTATCATGTTCCTGTCGGCCCCGGTTGAGGGCCCGCCAGCTTCAGCCCCTATCCCGGGAGATTCGCTCCTCCAAAATGCAACAAAATGCCACTTCCATGTGAAAAGTGAAACCGGGTCCTGGTGAAGGCTTGCAGAATTGCCCTTTTTTGATGTACTGTTGAGCCCAAGAAGCGCGTTTCGCGGGGTGGGTGGACACTTGTTCCAGAACGGGGGTATACCCCTCCACGTTAGAGCGATTTCAACACCCCGCGCCGCGAATGTCATTTTTTCGCGCTCAGCACCACCGAAAACGCGCCAGAATAAAAATTATGACACGCAATACCAAAAGACACCCAAGCGCAGTTTTAGGGCTATTTTTGTGCAAAATTACCCAAAGCTGGCAAAATTTCGTAGTCTTCCTCCGAAAAAGTGCCACGATGACAATTTTTTTTAATTTTTTTTGAAGGGCTCAAGTTGACTAACTAGGTCGCGTGCGTGATGCCCGCGCCCGCGCGTTTAATAGTCGCGCGCGCGATAAATTTATTATATATATTTATCTAAGTAAATTTATAAAACTCTTTGAATATCACGCATGTACGCGCGTGCGCGAGCGCATGTGTGCGCACATGACGCCCACGCCCGAGCGTGCGCACAACCCCTTGACTTTCAGGTGGTAGGGTTGACAAAATCCGAAATCGTGCTAGGCTAATTTCACGGCCCACCACGGAGGTGCGCCGAAGCGAATCCGACCATGAGGAACCAAAGCAACAGAACAGACGCATACGACATCATCAAGCAGGGAGCAGTTACCACTGATGCCCGCTACATACTCGTAGGGCCGGAGACGGTCCAATACTACCACACCAACGGGGAACTGCTTCAGCCATCCCCGGAGGACATCATCGCCATTCGGGAGGGCCTAGCAGCATCTCTGGACAAGGGCCGCGTGCAGGGCTTCCGGAAGCGAGCTTTCGACCTGCAGCAGTGGCGGGCCTACCGGTTCGCCCAGCTCCCCCAGACCGAGAAGGTTGTGAGATACATCCTTGCCGCCGCCAAGGAAGCCGGGAACGGGGTACTGCTGACCTCTGCACAGGGGAACGTGTATCTGCTCAGCCAGACCGCGCTTGACGCGGGCAAGGTGAAGCAGAAGGCCATGGCTCCCTATCAACTTTCTCACCGACAGGAGAGCTACCTCGACAGCCTTATGCACAGGCCTGATGGGGTAGCACTACGCTGTGACATCAAGGGCGGGCAACCGCTCGACACATACGAAACTCAATCAACCGAAATCAATCTTCTCATCGCCTAAAACAGAGAACAAATAAACATATCACCAAGTAGCAGG
>JAFWZG010000088.1 GCA_017517385.1 Akkermansia sp. | reverse complement strand
AACGGTGGCTGGAGCCTGAATGGTAGCTACAGCTTCGAGGGTACTGACAACAGCGGTGAGCACAACGTCAACGTAGGCGCTGTTTACAGCTTCTGATAACTTAAATCAGTAAAAATATACAGGGGCATGCCTGAAAAAAAAAAGGTATGCCCCTGATTTTATGTGCTTTACGTTAAGCTTCCGCGAGTGTTTGCCTCAGTTGAAATTAGCGATGGCTCTCCGGTTCTACCGGCTGAGTGCCGTGTGCTGGGGAAGTGGCGGCGTTTTCGTGTTGTGAAGGCTGTTGCTGTTGGCCGCCTTCGCTGATGTAGGTGAGCGGGTGGAAGATGGCACTTACGGGCAGTAGTACAAATCCGGAGGCTATCCAAGCGGTGTTCAGGGTAAGAGATACACCCATATCCAGTACTTGCAAGGGAGCTTGTGCAATGCTGCGCCATGTGCTCGGCGTGCCGGGGATGTCACTGAAGGTGTGCCTCTCTAAAATGCAAGAGCGGGCTTGTGGGGGAGTTTGGCTTCGCGTGGCGCGACGGAAGTCGAACTCCTCTGCCGGTATCGGTTCGGAACCTGTGGCTAGCAGGTAACGGCGAGCAGGAATGGTGGGGTCGATGGTGAAGTCCTCCTGCATCTCTTCGGCTGTTAATGGTCTGGCATAGAGGGCTTCAAACCCTTCATCGCTTTGGCGTAGGATGGGGCGGTTGGGGCGCGCATATTGTACGGTGACCTCTGTGTATGTGCGGCCATCAAGTGTCCAGTAGGCGGTTGGGGTGAAGAAGTTCTGTGCTCGTTTGGGAAAGGTGCCGTTGATGAGCGCCACGCGCTTGTCGGGCGGGTCGAGCAGTTCTGCGGTATTGCAACTGAAGTAGGGGATGCCGCAGCTGCTCAAGAGAGTAGCCGTGGCAAGTGTGCAGGGAAGTAGGGTGCGTTTCATGGCGTTGTGAATCAAAGGGCGGCGCGGTACACGGCCTCAGCCGCGGCGGTGTTCAGAGGGCGAACGCCGGGCAAGCTGTCGGTTCCCAGACGGGCGCCATAGGTGGACACGGCGGCCTGCGCCATGGCTGCATAATCCGCATCGGCGGGCAGCCCCAGCTCAGCCATGGTCTGCGGCAGGCCTAAGCTGCGGTACCATGCACGCAGGCGGCGGATGCCTTCTGTGATCACAAGTTCCGTATCGCGGGAAGGGGTGACGCCCATCACATTTGTGGCCCACTGGGCAAAGATGCCCGGGTTGGCTCTCCATACGGCGTCAAAGTACGCCGGAACGATGACTGCCAGCCCGGCACCATGCGGTACATCATAGACGGCGCTCAGCTCGTGTTCCAGCCCGTGGCAGGCCCAGCTTTGCTCGCGGCCAATGCCCAGCAGGTCGTTGTGCGCGAGAGTGCCGGCGAGGGCCAGCTGCCCCCAAGCGTGTTCATTCTGCGGCTCACGGCGCAGGATCTCTGCCTGCTGCATGATGGTGCGCATGGCGCCTTCTGCTAGGGCGTCTGAGAGCTCAGTGCCTTGGGTATTAGTGAAGTAGCGCTCGAAGATGTGGCAGAGCATGTCACAGGCGCCATAAGCCATTTGTTCCGGAGGAAGGGTGAGGAAAAGCTCCGGGCTCACGATGCTGAGAGCGGGGCGCAGGCGCTCGTCCCGGAAGCCTAGCTTGCGGGCACTTTCTTCGTGGGTGAGCACGGTGTTCGGGCTATTCTCGCTACCGGCTGCGGGCAGGGTGAGAATGGTGGCCACGGGCAAGGGGGCGTTTACCTGCTGCTCTTCGCGTGTGTAAAGTTTCCAGATGTCGCCGGGGTGCGGTACACCGGCGGCGATGGCCTTTGCGGAGTCAATGACGCTGCCGCCGCCCACGGCCAGTACGGCTTCCACGCCCTCGGCTCGGGCAAGTTGGATTCCCTTCTGTACGAGGGAGACGCTGGGGTTCGGTTTCACTCCGCCCAACTCACAAAAACGGATGCCTGCTGCGGTAAGGGATTCCACCACGGCGTCATAGAGGCCGCTACGTTTCACGCTACCGCCGCCGTAGTGCAGCAGTATTTTGCGGGCGATGGGGGCGAGCAGGGCACCGATGTTACGGTATTCTCCATGGCCGAATACATAACGCGTGGGGTTGTAATAGTTAAAGCCGTTCATAATTCTGCCCTCATTTTACATGAACAATCTCCCGGCGTCAATCAGGAATCCCCCATGAATATGAATTGCCCGGCCTTCGTGCAAAAGTACGCACGAAAGCCGGGCTCCGTCAACTCAGTATACCAACAATATCAACTCTCCTTGCAGAGAATCTTTACGAAGGCCTCTTCCTGCAGGCGGGTTGCACCGCAGGCGAACTTGGCTCGAATCTGTAGAGCTTCGTCCAAATCATCACGCACGGAAAGCTTCACCTTGAAGTCTTCCCACAGGCCGAACTGAGCTTTGCTCTTCACCCATGCCAAGCAGGTGCGGATGCCGTTCTCATCTACGGGAAGCTGCTCGGTGCGGATGATACGGAAGCCCAGGAAGCTATCCACCTTGCCTTCCACGAGAGCGCGGGCAGTGTTGAAATCAAAGCTACCCACCTCGGGTTCTTTCAGCAGCGCGGCTATCTGGGAGCTGCTGCAGGCCAGTACAAGCTCATCGCCGTAGCTGCGGCGCTCTTCATTCCATGCCTCTGCTTTCTGAAGCATGGCGAGGGTCTTGCGGAGCTTGCCCAGTGTCAGGTTCGTATCCACAGCGCTGCCGCTTTCCACGTAGTCTGTGTCAACGACCTGATTTTCGTCGAATTCAACTGCTTCCGTGCCGTTTTCTCCCATGTAGCATGTGTTCATGAAGCCGTTAAGCATCACTTGGTCCATGCATCGGCCGGCTGCTGCGCGCAGACCCTCGATTGTCTTGCTCACAGGGATGTCAATGTTGGCCAGTTTCTTGGCGTCGAACTCATCGAAGCCCACGGCTTTCGTGAAGATTTTGGGATAGAGCACTCGGCGGGTTGTCGGGGCTTCATCCAGCGTGGTGGCCTGCATGCGAGTTGTTTTCTCGCTGAAACTGAGCAGGCCATACTGGTCAAATGCCACCATTTTGCCGCTTAGCCCGGATTCTACGGTAACGTATTTTTCCAGACGTGAGGCCTCCTGCTGGAGGTGGGTGCCCCACTTCTCGCTGTACTTAATCTGATAGTTCTGAATAATGTCAGCCATGTGTGTGTATTATGTGTGTTTGCTGTCAGGATGGCAAACCGGCTGCCGGTGATTACCCATGCGGGGTCTGGCCGTGTGGCGCGGATGAAGCCGTTCCGATGGAATTGGGCTCGTCTGCGCTCTTGCCGGTTTCTATGTAATCACATAAATAGCTGAGCTTCCAGCTGCAATTCTCTTCGCCGCAGTGTAACGCATGATGCGTGCTGTACATGAGCGTCGTACGCTTTCTCTGAGCGTACGTTAGCCTTTTCCTCCCAAAATATGGGAGTTACTGAAGAGTTTTCCTTGAAATAAGAAGCACCCCGGAAGCAATCAGGAGTAGCGATAGGCACTTCTGCCACGTGATGATATCTAGCCCCAGTACAATTCCCACCACAGCGGCGATGACTGGCTGCACATAATTATAAGCGGCCACCGTGGGTGGCTCCAGATGACGTTGTCCCACAATCAGCAGCAAATAGCTCAGGAATGAACCACCCATCACGACATAGGCAATGGCTAAAAGCTCGCTCAGGCTGAAAGTGGTGCTTGGCAGAGCGGTCAGCTTGCTGTACATAGGCAGTAGGGTAAGCACTGTTGCAATCAAAAAAAGCCACTTCATCACGGTTACTGGGTGATAACGCCGCAAAACCCCGCCAAAGAAAACAAAGTAGCACGCAGCAGAAAACTGAGACACAAAGCACAGCATATCCCCTAGCGGATTTCCACTAAGCCCACCCCCTGATCCCAGTATCAGTACCATAGCTCCGATGGAGGCCAGTAGAAAACCGCTCACTCGTAGCCATGTGACACGATGCTGCAGAAAAATCGAGGCGAGAATAAAAGTCATCACCGGAGTGGTAGTGCCGACAACGCAGGCGTTCGTGGGGGATGTGTATTGAATACCCAGAACGTAGAGAAATTGGTTGATAACCATCCCGCAGAGGGACATTCCCAGCAGTGGTAACCAATCCTTGCGGGCAATTTTCTCGCGTTTCACAAGCGGGGAAATGAGCCAGAACAATAAGGCCGCTCCGCTCACTCGGAAGAACGCCAGCAGCAGTCCGTCAATAGCGCCGGACTGCATGGCCAGTTTGCACATGGGGCTCATTAATCCGAACAGAATAACCGCCCCCAGAGTGCTGATATGACCTTTAAGCTGAAGTTGCCGCATGCGGCCGACATCCTAGCACAGCGCCCTCTTTACGTCAATGCCAAAGAGCTCTATTGGTGTACATGGATTTCGCTGTCCGTTTGCGCTCTTTCACTCGTCGTGTGTTCGAATCCCTTGAACAGTAAAGCCCCTCTGGTGAGGGGCTTTAGAGCGGATGATGGGATTCTACCCGCCCCACCGGCCCCTGCCTGTCGGCAGGGTACCCTCGCAGATGCGTCTGCTCGGGCCGGTGGCAAGCTGCTCGCTTACTCTCAGCTTGCCCACTCGTCGTGGGTTCGAATCCCTTGAACAGTAAAGCCCCTCTGGTGAGGGGCTTTAGAGCGGATGATGGGATTCGAACCCACGACATCAACCTTGGCAAGGTTGCGCTCTACCACTGAGCTACATCCGCGTTTT
>JAFWZG010000017.1 GCA_017517385.1 Akkermansia sp. | reverse complement strand
CTGACAGTCTAGCATTATTTGCTTCTAAAATCAACAAAATCAATTTTTAGCGATAAGTCATTAAGAGTAAATTTCGTGAATATCTTAGAGGTGGAGATTGACCTGCTTGTATGACACAAATCCAAATGCGTCTGCCCTGACGCCCTCCCCCCATGCAACGGCTCCAGCACTCCTTATCTTCTTGGGCGAGCTGTAAAGAATGCATGCGCAAATAAATGAATCAGCACACGGAAAAGGCTTGACTAATGTATTAAAAATGATAATTTATTCTTGTTAAGGCATTATCATTGCACATCTTACGACTCAATAATAATGTTATTAGCGGAACACTACACGTTTTCATTCTGACACGCCGGGGCAAGACAATCATACAAACTTGCGCAACATTGAGGCGGCAAATGAAAACACCGTGTTCATTCTATACAAAAACAATATACACAATCAACAACGATTTTAATTTAAAGACATATATGAAAACACGCCATAAACTTCTGCTGATTTTGTCCTCCATAGCTCTGGTGTCCGGAATTTCCTCATGCGCACCGGCTGGACCTGTAGCTCTGGACTTCGTCCCCACGAATAATGGATATGGAGATACTATAGAGGATGCCGTCGTGGTGATAAATGACAACAATTTTCCATGGGCATCCGGGCACACGGTAAAAGTGCAATCCCTTGTATCCGACCGTATTTGGTCGATGACCTTTCCCCACGTTTGCCTTGAGGGACAATGTTATGTGCTTTGGAGCGATAACACATATACCCGAGTAACACGAGGAGAAGCAGGTAAGCATGCATCTATCCTGCTATTAAATGGAAAGACAGGAAGACAAGTAGAGACCAGACGATCCTCCTCCAGCTCGTCCTCCTCGGATAATTCGTCAAAATGCTCATTCTGTGGAGGCGACGGAAAGACGATAGGAAGGTGGGGAGAAGAGTCTTGTTCAGCCTGCGGAGGCGATGGTTATATCTCCTACCCCTCCTACCGACCGGATGGTTGGTACTTCCTCATTCGCCACTAAAGAAGGCAAACTGCGCTTTTCAACGCAAAGTTCCTGTTGGCGATAATAAGCCTATCCACATGTACAGATATTCGGCTGAAGTACTGAATGCAGGAAGCTACAAATAATGGAACATCAAATCTTATCACTTATAAACACAACAAATAAACTTATGATTGCGGGAGCTCTGACCGGTTCCCTATTGCTCAATAGTTGCTACTTCAATTCAGCAGGACATATATTTGATAAGGCCTCATACCAAGCTTCATCTTTTACCCGTGAACTGAGGTCGAACAACAATCAGGTTGTTTATACTGATGGGTCGGATTACTATGTAGAACTCACTCGCTATCGCATAGGGGAGCCGGTGGTCACTCAATACAATGCTTTTTCGCAAAAGGAGACTGGCTCCGAAGAGAAACTACAGGAAAGAGGAACGGACGTGTTCCGTATACCGAGTGATTTTGCCATGTACCTTACCAGGCAGGCCAAGGGACCTGATGTTCCCGCCGAGATGACCCTCGTGCAAAATGGAGCGGCAATTAAGAGCAGTTGTTCGACGTTGCCTATCGTGAGAGATGCCGGCAAATATGCTGAAGTCTGGCAGCATAGATCTTCCGCAGCTCCATGGCTGTACGCTGCCGGCGTACTTGATTGGCTGTGCGTGGACCTGCCCATCACCTGTGTGGAAAATGCTCTCCTCATAACCGGTTGCGCCGCTGCCATTGGCGGGGAAATGCAATCAAGAGCAAACTCCTACTCAAGCGGTTCCAGCAGTAGCGGTGATGGCGGAAGCTCCTATAGCCCCCCCCCAGCCAATATGAAATTCGCAGTTTCTACCATTCACAGGGTATGTAACTAGCCCTAGCCTTGAAAGCAAAAAAAGAGGGCATGCCCCCACTTTCTTATTAGGGCGAGCGTGAGAGCAGAATAATACCATTATGAACTGAACTCATTGCCTGCCCACAATCAAAAAAAAGCTGCCGGAGCATTCACTGCTCCGGCAGTTTTTGAATAGCTTGCAGAACAATTAACGGCCGAAAGCCTTCTTAACCTCCTGAAGGCCGTTTAATACGCGACTCACAGCAGCTTCAGCTACAGCCGGGCTAACCGCGATATCATCAGTATCAAACACCCACTGGCAGCGAATATCGCCATCCGAGTCCAGCCAAACCTGAGTATCAAGCTTACTGTTCAGCTCATTGCAAGTCACACAGGCACTGTTCCAACGGCTCCTCGGTAAGCTCGTGGGAATCCAGCCCCATACAAGCACCACATCATCAGAATTATTGATGGACACGTAGACTGTGATATCGCCTACACTGATGCGGATATCATTATCTTCATCAATGGTGTAAGGAATATTATTGCTGGAAAGTACATTTCTGAACACGCTCTGAGTGTTACCACGGGCAGCCTCCGCCTCGGAACCGACAAGAGGAAGAGCCACAACAGAAGCCATAGCAGCAGCCATCATCAGCTTGCTGCCGCGTTTGAATATGTTTTTAAGCATAGTATTATCTTATTGATTGTTAACGAGAAATGGCACCGGACAAGTAAGTTAAGACATTTTAACCTAAACAAAATCGGAAAATAACTGTTCTTTCTCACCACGCCCCGAAAGTGCGTATCTTACTTATACCACACCATTCCCAGAGATGTCAAACAAGAATTACAAAAAAAATCCCCCCTACCACGACACGAGGCAGGAGGGAGGGGAGAATAGAAAATCCGAGGAATGGATTAATTGCTAAAGAGCTTCTTTACTTCGTTCAGATTACCGTATACGCGAGACACAGCAGCGATAGCTACTGCCGGGCTGATGGCGATATCGTCAGTATCAAACGCCCACTGGCAGCGAATATCACCATCAGAGTCCAGCCAGAACTTCTCACTTCTATTGGTATTCAGCTCATTACAAATGGCATATGCATTACTCCAACGGCTTCTGGGCAAATTCGTGGGAATCCAACCCCATACACGCACCACGTTTTCAGCATTATTGATGACTACATAAATCGTAACCTCCCCTAACTCAAGATGGATATTGTTATTATCATCGATTGTGTACGGAATATCGGCACCGGAAAGAGCATTTTGGAACACGCCCTGAGTGTTACCACGGGCAGCCTCAGCCTCAGAACCCATCAGAGGAAGAGCTACTACAGAAGCCATAGCAGCTGCCATCATCAGCTTGCCGCCGCGTTTGAATATATTTTTAAGCATAGTATATTATGTAATTAATTGTTTAATATGATAGGCACCGGGTATGTAAGATAAGTCTTCCACCCAAACAGAATAGAAAATATGACTTTTCTCACACACACCTGAAAAGATGCTCAGAGTTTATACCACTCTAATACCGGTTATGTTCAAGCTGAAATACAAAAAAACGACACTTTGTGCACATATTTCTTTTTTCTTGCATTAGAGTGAGGTCTAGGGTAGAATAGTGGCGCTATGAAAAGACTCGCAGGAAAAACTGCTATCGTGACAGGTGCCGGTCGTGGTATCGGCAATGCCGTGGCTCGCCGCTTTGCAGAAGAGGGGGCCAAGGTTATTCTCATTTCCCGCAATCCCGCCTCCTGCGGTGGCGCGGCAGACGCCATCAATGCGGAGTTTCCGGAGAGCTGCAAAGCGTTCCCCTGCGACGTAGCAGACGCCGCCGCTGTGGAAGCCTGCATCAAGGAGATTCTGGCGGAGTACCCCACCATTGATATTCTGGTGAACAACGCCGGCATCACGAAGGACACCCTTCTCATGCGCATGAAGGAGGCAGATTGGGACGCCGTGCTGGACACGAACCTGAAGAGCGTTTTCCTCTTTGTGAAAGCCCTGCAGCGCACACTCATGAAGAGCCCCGCTGGCCGTATCATCAACATGGCTTCCGTGGTGGGCCTCACCGGTAACTTGGGCCAGGCCAACTACGCAGCCTCCAAGGCCGGCGTCATCGGCTTCACCAAGTCCGTAGCACAGGAGCTTGCCAGCCGCAAGGTAACCTGCAATGCTATCGCGCCCGGCTTCATCGCCACGGAAATGACGGATGCCATTCCCGAGGCCGCCCGTGAGGCCATTCTGGGCCGCATACCGATGCGTGACATGGGCAAGCCTGAAGACATTGCGAACTGCGCTCTCTTCCTCGCCTCTGACGAGGCGCGCTACATCACCGGTCAGGTACTGGTGTGCGATGGCGGCATGGTCATGTAAAACGGCATTTCCCGTATTTTCCGGCTCCTGCTGCCACGAATGGGCGCAGGAGCCTTTTTCTTGCCTGTAAAACAGGTGAAACTCTTTCCCCACCCACAGAAAAGTACGGCTTGACAATCAGGCATATTCCCTGTATACTCCGCCCCCGTATGGAGAACCAGACGACCAATATCGATCTCTCGACGCTTGACACGGAGGCCATGCGCAGCCGTCTTTCCGAGCTCGGGAGCTATCTTTGACCCGGCTTCACTGGAAGCAAAAGTAGCAGAACTGGACGAGCGCATGAGCGCTCCGGATTTCTGGGATAACCCCGCAGCCGCTCGTGCCCTTATGGCCGAGGTGAACCCCATCAAACGCCGCCTGGAGCAATTCCGCGCACTGGAAAGCAAACTTGAGGACGTAGAAGTAGCCATTGAAATGGCCACAGAAGAGCCGGAAATGGCAGCCGATGCCGCCTCGGAATACCAGTCCTTCGTGAAGAGCTTGCAGGAATTCGAGCTCATCACCCTGCTGAATGGCCCGCATGATAACGCCGGATGTTACGTGACTATTCATGCCGGTGCCGGCGGCACAGAGGCCTGCGACTGGGCCAGCATGCTGCTGCGCATGTACCTGCGCTACTGCGAGCGCCACGGCTTCAACACGGAAATCATGGAAAGCACGGATGGTGATGAAGCGGGCATCCGCTCCGTTACCGTGAAGATTGAGGGCGAATATGCCTACGGCTACCTCAAGAACGAGCGCGGCATTCACCGCTTGGTGCGCATGAGCCCGTTCGACTCCGCCGGCAAGCGCCACACCTCATTCTGCTCCTTGGACGCCACACCGGATATTTCCGATGACATCGAAATCGAAGTTAAGGAGGCGGATGTGAAGATGGACACCTACCGCTCCGGCGGTAAGGGTGGTCAGAACGTGAACAAGGTGGAAACCGCCGTGCGTCTTACCCACCTTCCCACCGGCATCATCGTGGCCTGCCAAACGCAGCGCTCCCAGCTCCGCAACCGCGAAGAAGCCATGCGCATGCTCAAGGCCCGCCTCATCCAGCTGGAGGAAGACCGCAAGCGCGCTGAGGCAGACCGCCAGTACTCTGAGAAGGGTGATATCGCCTGGGGTAATCAGATTCGCTCCTATGTATTCCAGCCCTACCAGATGGTAAAAGACCTCCGTACGGGCGTGGAATCCGGTAACATTCAGGATGTCATGGATGGCAATATTGATGCCTACATCGAAGGCATGCTCCGCCACAACATGTAATCAAACATTGTAAATCAGCGAGCTGCGGGTTACGATGCTCAGATTCGTAATTCGCAGCTCGCCCATCTCAGCACAGCCATGCTTACCATTGACGTCCTCACCCTCTTCCCCGAGCTCATTACCACCCCGCTCTCCCAGAGCATCATGGGCCGAGCTGCCAACAAAGGAATTATTGACGTACGCGCCCACCAGCTGCGAGACTGGGCGCATGACAAGCACCACCGCACGGATGATTACCTCTGCGGCGGCGGCCAAGGTATGCTCATGAAGTGCGAGCCTATCTTCGAGGCCATCGAAGAACTGCGCCGGGAAAACACAAAAGTCATCCTCATGACGCCTCAGGGCCGAGTCTTCTCCCAGCCTGTGGCTGAAGAGCTGGCAGCCCCTTGCATGGCTGAGGATGCAGACGTGCACTACATCTTCCTCTGTGGGCATTACGAGGGTGTAGACCAGCGCGTGATTGACACGCTGGTGGACATGGAGCTCTCCATCGGTGATTACATTCTCACAAACGGCGCCATTGCTGCCGTAGTCGTTATTGATGCCATAGCCCGCCTACTTCCCGGGGCATTAGGAGATGCCCGCAGCAGCGAGGAGGAATCCTTTGCCAACGGGCTACTGGAGGCACCGGCATACACCAAGCCGAACGTCTTCCGAGGCATGGCAGTACCGGAGGTATTCCTCTCCGGAAACCATAAGGCCATGGCTGAATGGAAGCTGGAGCAGGCGCTCGCCCGCACCAAGGCCAACCGCCCGGACCTCTATCAAGCTTGGGCTGATGCCCACCCCGAATACTTCTCCCCAAAAAAGAAAAAAAAGCGCACACCGCTCACCCACTACAAGCCCAGACCTCAGCAGGAAAATCCAGTCGGCCCGGAAAAGTTGTAAAAGCCAATAATAATTCAGCAGAATCAGCGTCCGGACAGTTTTTCGGCTAATGGGGAAGAAATGTTTTTTCTTGAATATTGCAGCAATACTGCTAAACTATGCGTGGGTAGTATTGTATTACCAGATTAACATTGTACACCATGAAAGCACAATTCATTCTCCCCGTCATCATAGCCGCCTCATTAGTGGCCTGCAATCCGGCAACTACCGGTGTTTCCGGCACAGCACCTGTCACCACAGCTGCACCTTCTGTTCCTGCCGGATTGGCTCCGAGTTCCGTAGCCGGAAAGACCATCTACGTATCCGCTGAAGCGTATACGTTTGACGCCGGCAGCAATTCCTATCCCTACGAAACCGGCACGGTTACCTATGTCAAGACCGGCGCTAATACCGCTCGCATCATTGACACCTTCTCCGGTTTCAACACAGATATTATCTTCACTTCACCCACTAAGGGCCGAAGCACAGACGGGGACGTGGTTACTGTAGAGTAAACCAATCTCCTTCTCGCTTTTTCCAGACCGCCGATGGCGGTCTTTTTTTGTAAGACATGCCCGGTAAAAAAAACATACATCTTTGAACAAAAAGCGTACATGGCGTGTCAGAGCAGTGAGAGGGATGTTTCGGCACAGGTTGACCGAAAATCTTACCTATTTTGCTTGCACAAAATCAAGCAGTCTAGTATAATTCCGCACATGAAAAAAAGGTGGTACAAAAACCCGTTCAAACTCACCTTCCTTGGCCTACTGGTCACGGGAGTGGTGGCGGGGTCTTACTATGTATCCACCCATGGCTCAGGAGCCGCAGGCCGCGCTGAACAGGCCGGAGAGAGTGGCTTCGCCGCAGCGGAACCGCTCAGCAGCATGCCCTCCACCATTATGCCCGGCCTCATCCAGCTCACCGCGAATCAGATGGTGCGCATCCCTCTGGCAGATGGCTTCCAGTGGCCCGTTGGCGCACCCAATATGGCCATGATGTATGATGCCCAAGGCTTCGCTGAACAGAATAACCTCCGCGGCGGCCGCCACACCGGCCAAGACCTCAACGGCATCGGCGGCGAAAACACGGATGAAGGCGAGCCCGTATGCGCCGCAGCCCGTGGCCTCGTGCTGTACAGCGGCTGTCCCTCCCCGGATTGGGGGAACGTAGTCATCATCGGCCACCGCCTGCCGGGCAACGATACCATCATTCAAACCTTCTACGCCCACCTGCAGGAAAGCGCAGTACACCCCGGCCAGCTTGTAGGCCGAGGCCAGCGCATAGGCAGCATCGGCACAGCGAATGGAGCCTACCTCGCCCACCTGCACTTTGAGGCCATTCAATCCCTCAGCCATGAAGCCGGCATGCCCGGTTACCACCCGGCCGGCACCATGAACCGCATCAACCCCGCTGAGCTCATTGCCGCGCACCCGGCCCCAGCCATGCATGACCCCTACGAACAGGTACGCAGGCTCATGATACGCGAGACTGCTCATGCCGCTCCGGCCTCCATACTCTCCACTCCCTCCAACAATCCAGACACCATTCAGGTAAACCCTTCACAATTCCTCAGATAAATGAAACGCAGCATCGTACTTTTTCTCGTATCCTTCCTCGCCACAGCTGGCGTAGGCGGTGGCATCTATTACGCTTTCACCCACAATTTGATTCCCGGAGTGGGGGAAATTGAAACGATTACCCCCTCCACCACAAATACTGAAGCAACCCGCAACGAGACGCAATACAACAGTGACGCCGCCGCTGAAACACCGGCCACAACGCCCACCACGGATGACACACCGAAAGCAGATTCCACCCCCCTGCCTGCAGTCCCCACAGAACCCGAGATTACCGAAGAACCGATTCAGCCTGACGATACCACTACTCCCAATCCGCCCACGGAGCAAGATACCGAAACAACAGCCCCCGAGCCTGGCAGTACCCCCGGCGATGAGGAAACCACTGCTCCCGCCGGCCCTGATTTCACCCTTCCGAACCCCGATTCCGCCCGCAACGAAGAGCACAGAGTGGCACTTCTCGCCCTTGAGGCCATTCGCCACGGCGACCTGAAAGCAGCGCTGGAATACCTCATCAAGCGCCGCCTGATGACTGATTCCGCTGCCGCCGTCATTCAGACATGGGCTGCCAACAACACACCGGGAGAACTCGTCGAGACAGCTAACAGCCGCCGTGAGGACGGCAATAAAGTAACGCGCTACCGCGTCCACACCACTAACGGCTCTGAAGACCTTATTCTGGACGTCGTAACGGACAGAAACGGCGAGGCCATCATTGAAAACGCCACCACCGCCCCCGCGGACAAGACCGCCATCACCGCCGAAAGCGATCACATCACCGCTACTGAAGGCTTCTTCGAGGCCGTACGCAGCGGAGATATGCTTAAAGCATGCAGCCTTATCACCGGTGAAGAAATCAGCTTCGCCACAGTGGCCGGCCTCTGCATGATTTTCGAGGAAGATAACTTCAGAATGCGAGAGCACAGCCCCATCCGCAATACTTTCGTGAATGACGAGTTCGCCGGAAATCTCGTTTACCTCACCTCCGCCAACCCTGCAATCACTCAGGAGGCACGCATTGCCATTGAGCTTGCCCGCACATCCGAAGGCTGGCGCGTGAAGGCAGCCGGCCTCGAAGGGCTGCTGCTCAGCTATGAAAACAGCGCTGTGGCAGAAGGCGGGCGTTACTTCCCCATCGTGAAGAACCCCAAGGGTGGTGATTCCATCGCTCTCTTCTTCGGCTTCAATGAGGCAGACCTCACCCCGCGCTCACTTCGACAGCTCCAGATTATCGCTGAGCTCCTGAAGGGCACGGAACGCCGCCTTAACATCTCCGGCCACACGGATGACATAGGTAGCGAGCGCTACAATCAGTCACTCTCAGAACGCCGCGCAGCCGCTGTGAAGGAAGCCCTCGTAAACTTTGGCGCCAGTGCAGATCAGATTACCACGCACGGTCTTGGCATGAGCCAGCCCCGCCGCCTGCCCGCCGCTACGGACACCGAGCAAACCATCGACTACATCCGCGGCGAAAACCGCCGCGCTGAAATCTACCTCGACTTCGAATCATGAAGTACGTGTTACGCCCTGCCACAGGTGGGCGTGACTACGCTGCCGAGCTCAATCCTGAGCAATATGCAGCAGTCACCACCGAGGCCCGCCACGCCCTCGTCATCGCGGGTGCAGGCAGCGGCAAAACACGCACACTCACCTACAGGGTGGCACGCCTGCTGGACAGCGGCGTGCCACCTTGGCGCATTCTGCTACTCACCTTCACGAACAAAGCCGCGCGCGAAATGCTCGAGCGCGTGGCCAGCCTGACCGGCAGCGGGAACGACCAAATTTGGGGCGGCACGTTCCACTCTGTCGCAAACCGCCTCCTGCGCCGCCACGCCCAGCGACTGGGCTACCAGCCCGGCTTCACTATTCTGGACAGTGATGACCAGCGGGCACTCTTCCGCTCCCTCATTAAGCAATTCTCCGGCAAAACCACCAAGAGCGACCGCTTCCCCAAACCGGAAGTCCTCATCGGCCTCCACAGCCTTGCCATCAACACCGGGCGCTCTTGGGAACAGACACTCGCTGATGACTACGGCCATTTGGAACGCTTTGAGGAGGCTATCAGCAAGATTTTTGAAGCTTACCACACCCGCAAACTCGAGAGCAACGCCATGGATTTTGATGACCTGCTCACGAACCTCATCCGCCTCCTGCGCGAGCATGAGGACCTGCGCCACGACCTGCAGGACCGCTTTCTGCACGTGCTCGTGGATGAGTACCAGGACACCAATACCCTGCAAGCCGAACTCATTGATTTACTCTCCGGCGGCAGCAAAACCTCCCTCATGGTGGTGGGGGATGATGCCCAGAGCATATACTCATGGCGCGGGGCTGATGTGGACCACATTTTTAACTTCTCCACCACGTATCGGGACGCCGTCATCTACAAGATAGAAACGAACTACCGAAGCGTGCCCGCCATTCTGAATATTTCAAACGCAGCCATCGCGCTGAACACACGCCAATTCGTAAAAACCCTTCGCCCTGCCCGAGATGAAGGCAGGCTGAAACCCGCCGTAGTACCTGCACCGGATAACCGCACCGAGGCACGTTTTGTAGCGCAGCGCATTGATGAACTGCTCAACGCCGGCATACCCGGCAAGGACATCGCCGTGCTCTACCGCGCGCACTTCCACAGCATGGATGTGCAAATGGAACTCACGCGCAATCACATTCCCTTCCGCATCACTAGCGGACTGCGCTTCTTTGAGCAAGCCCATATCAAAGACATCGTAGCTTGGCTGCGCCTGCTCTCCAATCCAAGGGACGAAATGGCCTTCCGCCGTATCGTCAGCACCTTCCCGCGCGTGGGAGATGCCACTGCAGCCAAACTCTGGCAAGGCTGGATTTCCACCGCAGAAGCGTGGTTCGCCAAACACCCGGAAGCCACCACCATCACAACCCCGCATACGGAAGTGATGGGCAAAATCAGCGTACCTGCCGCGGCCCGCCTGCACTGGAGAGGATTCCTCACCTCCATGGACAGCCTCCACCCGGCAGACCACGAGCTCACACCAACAGAACTCGTAAAACTCATCCAAAACTTCATGGACGCCTACCTGCGCGCCACCTATGATAATTACGAGGAGCGTCTGGAAGACATAGGCCAACTGGCAAAATCCCTCGCAGACACGCCGGATTTGGAAACATTCCTCAGTCAAGTAGCACTCCTAAGCGAAGTGGACCAAGAAACAGCCACGGATGATGACTGCGTGACCCTCTCCACCATCCATCAGGCAAAGGGGCTGGAATGGAAAATCGTGTTCGTCATCTTTCTGGGAGAAGGCCTCTTCCCACATTACAGAGTCATCTCCTCCGGTGACACGGACGACATGGAAGAGGAAACCCGCCTTTTCTACGTGGCCATCACCCGCGCAGAGGATCAGCTCTATCTCACCTATCCCCGCTATAACGGCCACAGCTACGATAGCCAGTTCTGCCCGCCTTCACGCTTCCTCACCACGCTACCGGAAGAGTTATTCGAGCTCTGGAGCCTGTAATTTCAGTCCATTAATCGCAGAGGGTAAGCACATCTTACCCTACAAAGTTCGAATGACGCAATAAAGGCTTGCAAATTCAATCACTTTGTGCATACTGTCTCGCAGGGGCAGCGTATCTTCATACCGCCATGGCACAGCTTCTCTCTCTAGTATGCAGCAGTGCCCACCCCGCATAGCACATACAAAAATCACCGCAGCGCAGTGGCTGCTCCCGGCCTGAGTGTGAATACAGGCCGCGATGATGCGCCACGCGCTACACAATAAAAACACAGACAATGGCTGAACACCACACGCAAGGCAGGCAGGGCCAGGGCGCCCGCCGCCGCAGAAATAACAATCAGAACCGTCGCCGCAGGCAGCGTATGCCGCGCCCCGAGGCCACTCCCGCACGCAAACCCTCGCTCCTCCAGCGCATCCTGAGCTTCTTCGGCTTCAAGAAGAAGGAAAAGGAAGCCCCCAAACGAGAGAAAAACCAGCGCAACAATCCTCCCCAAAAGGTACGCGTGGCCAAAACCAACAACAACGGCGGCAACCCCGCCTCCGGCAATAAAGGCCGCCGCCGCGCCACCTCCACCCCGCCCACACGCAATGCCCGTCTTTACGTAGGCAACCTCTCCTACGAGGCCAACGAAAGCGAGCTCGAAGACCTCTTCAAAGGCTTCGGTAATGTGAAGAGCGTGGAAATCATCTACAATCCCCGCACACACAAGAGCAAGGGATACGCCTTCGTGGAAATGCGTTATCTCGATGACGCCCGCAAAGCCGCCGAAGTTCTGCACGGCCAGCCCTTCATGGGCCGAGAGCTGATGGTGAGCGCTGCCAGCGAGCGCCCGGACACCCCGGAAAAAGCTGAGCAGACGAACACACCGGAAGAAAATTCCGCCACGCAAGCTCCCGCCGAAACTCCTGAAGCAACGCCTGAAGAGACTCCCGCAGAAACTCCAGCAGCAGAGGAACAACAGGACTAATTTAAGATTGCAGATATTTTTCAAACCGCACCGAGCAGATGACTTGGTGCGGTTTTTCTTTTTTCTTTCAGCCATTTATGACTAATTTTAAAACTCGGACAAAATTTTTCACTCGCCAAGTGGCTGCATTTATGCTACTATGAGCACACTAACGTTACTTACACGCCATGCAGATGTTGAAATATCAGATAGCCCTGGCATGCTTATCTTTTCTGGGATATACTGCTTTCTCACAAGAAGAAGCAGTTCAGCCCACCCCCGCTCCGGAAACAATAACAATTACAGCCGCCACACCAGCCGAGACAGTAGCTGAAACACCCACTGCGCTGACCGAAGAGGCACCGGCAGAACGAGCCAAAACTGAGGACGAGCTGAAGGAAGAGCTCATTGCAAATGCGCCGAACCTGAGCGACCGCGCACGCTCTGCCCTGCGCGCCGCCTCACATGATATGAGCTACCGCTTCCTGCTGGGCTACTTAAACTTGCAAGAACACCATGCTTTTGACGGCCACACCGCTCTGGAACACGCCCGCATGAAGGCCCGCTTCCTGCCACCTTCAAATGGCATGCCCTGCCCGGATTGCGGCGAAATCGTCTGGAACCGCAACAAGGACGAAATCCCCGCTTGGACCCGCCACTACACAGGCGACAAGGAGCAGTACAGCCGCTTCCCCATTCCCCTGAGCATCTACGCTTCCGAAGAAGAGGGCATGACTCTCTGGCAAAAACTCTGCCACCGCGTGGAAGTGGATAACTTTAACCTCGCTGCCACTCTCATCTTCCTCTTTGCCATTCTGCACACTTTCATGGCGCCGAAATTTCAGGCACTGGCTCACAAGCTGGAGCACAATCATAAGCAGAAGCTCAAGCAGGAGAAGTTCCGCATTCTCCACCCGGAGCAGCGCGTGCCCGTATCCTTCACCTCCACGCTCTGCCACTTCTTGGGTGAGGTAGAAGTAGTGTTCGGCCTGTGGATTATCCCCTTCGCTCTGGTTTGCAATAGCTACTACTCCATGGAGGATTTCCTGCTGTACATTGACCACGACACCAGCTTTACAGAGCCGCTTTTCGTGGCGGTGGTGATGGTCATCGCCTCCTCCCGCCCCATCTACCGCTTGGCAGAAAACACGCTGAAGTTCGGTGCTTCACTGGGCAATGGGACGCCCGCCGCTTGGTGGCTCTCCGTGCTCTGCATAGCCCCTCTGCTGGGCTCATTCATCACCGAGCCCGCCGCCATGACTCTGGCCGCCATTCTTCTGGGCAAGAAGTTTTATCAGCTTAAGCCCTGTGACTCCCTGAAGTACGCCACGATTGCCCTGCTCTTCGTGAACGTCTCTGTGGGTGGCACGCTCACGCACTTTGCCGCTCCGCCCATCGTCATGGTGGCCGGCAAGTGGGACTGGGGCATGGGCCACATGTTCCTGCATTTCGGCTGGAAAGCTATCGTCGGCATTGTTCTGGCAAATGTGATTTACTTCATGATATTCCGCAAGGAGTTCGCTCGCTTGGCAGAGGTGCAGCGCATCAACAGCGCATATGACAGCGCCGTGCCCACCTCTTGGGAGGACCGTCAGGATATCATCCCCGTGTGGGTGTACATCACCTCCATCCTCTTCCTGGCTTGGACGGTATACTTCGCCCACCACCCGGCCTGCTTCATCGGCGGCTTCATGTTCTTCCTCGGCTTCACCATGGCTACTCCGCAGTACCAGAATGCCTTCTCCATTAAAGTACCCATGCTGGTGGCCTTCTTCCTTGCGGGTCTGCTGATAATGGGCGGTGTACAGGGCTGGTGGATGCAGCCCATGCTGCAGGCCCTCTCTGAGCTGGGCGCCACCGTCACCATGGGCGTGGCCAGCATTCTGACCGCATTCAATGATAACGCCTCCGTAACATTCTTGGCCAGCACTGTGCCGAATCTTCAGGAGGAAATTAAGTACGCCATCGTGGCCGGCGCCGTGACGGGTGGTGGTCTCACCGTCATTGCAAATGCACCGAACCCCGCCGGTCAAGCCATCCTCGGCAAGTACTTCAAGAGCGGCATCAGTGCCCTGAAGCTCTTCCTGTGGGCCTTCCTGCCCACCACCATCATGTTCCTGTTCTTCATCCTCATTCGCTAAAACCTGACAAACGCACATGTTCACCGGTATTGTTGAATGCACCGGCACCGTAGTAAAGCGCACCCCAGTGGAAAAGGGTGCGCGCTACACCATCCAGATTCCTTTTGCCGCAGAGCTCGCTCTCGGAGACTCCGTGGCTGTAAATGGCTGCTGCCTCACTGTTGATAAAGTGGAAGGCACAAATGTGGAGTTTGACCTGCTCACGCAGACCATGCGTGTCACCTCTCTGGGTACGCTGGAGGAAGGCTCGCTCTGCAATCTGGAGCGCGCCATGAAATCCGATGGCCGCTTCGGCGGACACCTCGTCATGGGCCATGTGGACTGCACGGGAAGCATCACCTCCATCACCCCCGTCGGGCAGGATCACATGGTGCGCATACGCATCCCCGAACACCTCACCCGGTATACCATTGATAAAGGCAGCATCACCATTGATGGCGTTTCACTCACCATCGCAGCCATTCATGAGGGCGGAGAACTGGAGTTCTGGATTACCCCACACACGTGGCAACGCACCATCATGCACTGCTATGAGGTGGGGAGCATCGTCGATATCGAGGTGGACATGATAGCCAAATACGTGGAAAAAATGTTCCGCCCGCAAAACTGACGCGCCCCACTATATGACTGCCCCCACCAGCTCGGCCTCACCCGCCGCCGCTCCTTTGTCCCCCGCTGCCCGCACAGAACCGCCCGCGCTTCCGCCCGGGTTCATGCTGCAGCATTTCGAAATCATTCGCACCCTCGGCTTCGGTAATTCCGCCATTACATACCTTGCGGAGAACACGCTCAACCACCGCTTCGTCGTCATCAAAGAGCACTTCCCCGCCGGCATCAGCCAGCGCCATTCCATCGCCATGCGTGTGAGCCATGCCGAGGAGCTCCAGAAAGAGCAGTGGCAAAACTCGCTGGAATCCTTCCTAGAGGATGCCGGCATACTTTCACAGCTGAGCCACCCGAATCTCGCCACAGGTGTAACCTGCTTCGAAGAGCTGGGCACAGCATACTTCGTGAGCTCATACGTGGAGGCTCCCAGCATTCAGCGCGCGCTGCCGCCGCCTGCCCGCTTATCCGAAAACCGCCTACTCCCCCTACTGCGGAACATCCTTGCCGGGCTGGATTACCTGCACACCGAAGGCCTCGCCCACCATGACCTGCACCCCGACAACATCCTGCTGCATGATGGCCGCACCCCCGTCCTCGTAGATGCAGCTCCCGGCTTCGCCGCCACGCACCACAAAGATTTCATGCCCCCCGAGCAGCTCCGAGGCAGCCTGAAAGGAACGCTCGCGGCTGATATCTACGCACTGGGAGCCACCTTCCACACTCTCATCACCGGCCACACCCCGCCCAACGCCGTACGGCGTGCTCAGGGTAAGGAAGATTACTTACCACTGAGCCACCGGGAAGAACTACAGGGGCGCTATTCTTCGGAGCTACTGAGCGGTATAGACCGCGCTCTGAGCCTACACCCTACAGAGCGTTGGTCCAACGCGGAGGACTGGCTTTTCGAGCTGCCCGGGCCTCAGATTGCTCACACGGAAGAGCCCGCCGCAGACATACCGGATTCCACCACAGCCCTTGCCACCCTGAGCCAGAAAAACATCAGCCCGGAGGAATACCCCGAGCAGCTCCTGCGAGCTGCGGCTCGCGGCGAACATGATAAGCTCAGCTTATTACTGGCAGCAGGCGCTTCCACCGAAGTGACGGACGATAACGGCCGCACCCCGCTCATACTCGCCTGCCACGGCGGACATGCAGACTGCGTACAGCGCTTACTCTCCATGCCAGACATCCGCACCGAGCTGGAAGACTATTACGGCTGCACAGCCCTCAGCGAAGCCATCCGCCAGGACCACGCGGAATGTATACGCCTCATGCTGAATACGCCCGGCGCCATTACCGCCGGATATTCTCCGCTGTACCTAGCCATCATCCGGAACCGCCCCGAAGAAATACCCCAGGCCCTCTCCGCTGAGGAAAACGCCCTGACACAACCGGACCCCGGAGGCTTGCCCCCGCTCTGCCGCGCCGCTGCCAGCGGCCGGGCCGAATGCCTGAAGCAACTGCTGGCAACTGAAGGCGTGAACCCAAACCTACCGGACGCCTCCGGGAACACTCCCCTGCACCATGCCATAGACAAAGAGAAACCGGACTGCACCGAACTTCTGCTCAAGGCTGCCGGCATACAGGTGAACACAACGGATTACTCCGGAAATACCCCCCTGCACCTCGCGGCTGCCAAAGGATATACCGAAGGCGTGAAGCTTCTGCTGCGTGTTGGCCACGCAGGAACAAACCGCAGAAACAAGGACGAGCAGACCCCCCTCACCCTCGCAGCAGCTGCCGGACACAAAGCCTGCATCAAACTTCTGGTAGGAGCAGAAAACTTCTCCGCCGGAGATTATCCACCGCTGTATCTTGCCGTGGCAGAAGGAGCAGCTGATAAAGTAAAGAATCTTCTTGCAACCGAGGACACGGACATGCACGCAGCGGATGCTGCGGGAGAAAGCCCTCTGCATTTAGCCGCCGCTGGCCAGCCTAAACTTTTGCGCATGCTGCTCTCAGTCCCCGGGGCTGAGACGGGCTGCACAAACGAGAAAGGCGAGACCCCCCTTCACCGTGCAGCGGCCTGCGGCCAGACGGAATGCGTACAGCTGCTGCTGAATTGCGGCATTGTGAACGTGGATGCCCCCACCAAAACCGGAGAATCCCCCCTCTGCTACGCAGCAAAAAATGGCCACACAGAATGCATGCTCCTCCTGATGGAAGCCGGTGCAAATGTGAACCACCTCACCCACAAAGCAGAAACAGCGCTTTGCCTCGCTGCGGCTTCAGGACAAGCCAACAGCCTCCAGCTCCTACTGGACTGCCCGGACACAGACCTGAACCCCATGGATGACAACGGGGCCTCCCCCATCATCCTCGCCGCCGCAAGAAACCACCCTGCCTGCGTGAAACGCCTTCTGGCAGCCCCGGGTACGGATGCCAACCACACGACCAACTCCGGCCACACAGCCCTGTACACGGCTGCCGGCATGGGACACGCCCGCTGCGTGGAACTCCTGCTGAAAGCCCCGGGCATTCTCGTAAACCTTGCGGATCAAGACGGTGTCACCCCGCTCACGCGCGCGGCAGAAGAAGGGCGCACGCGCAGTCTGAAACTCTTGCTGTCCCACAAGGACATTGACCTCACGGCAACGGACACACGTGGCCGCAGCCCCCTGCGAGCCGCAAGAGATGCCGAGCACAGCACCTGCGTGGAGCTGATACAGGAAGCCATACGCAAACAGGCTCACCGCAAAATACGCCGCCGCATATTCACAGCAGCCGCTTGTTTGCCCCTAGTACTCCTGCCCATCCCGGTATATCTCTACGGGCCGCACGTTGCAGCTACACAGAATTACCCCACCATCCTGAAACTTCTGATGAAGCTGCCGGGCATAGATATGCAGCGTCAGGACGCTGCCGGAAAAACACCCCTTCAACTGGCAGAAGAGGCGGGCCATACCGAATGCGCGGCCCTGCTGAAGCAAGCTGTAGAAAAGCCCTGATACACCCACTTTACAAGCCACCCCATTTACGCCGTATAAGGTACCTTCCTTTTTCGGATGCTGCCAGATTTTGTGCTTGCAAGCAGCTGCACGAACAGGTAAGCTCAGCATTGATATGAGTAAAGAACTTTTTCCCGAACAGGAGAAGATGCAGGCCCAGCGCCAGCGCGCGCTGGATGCCGCCATGCTCCAAATACAGAAAGATTTCGGCGAGAACGCCATCATGCGCTTGGGTGACAAGAAAACCATGGAAGTGGAAGTCATCCCCACCGGTAATCTCCTCATCGACCGCGCACTCGGTGCCGGTGGTGTCCCCCGCGGCCGTATCGTGGAAGTATTCGGCCCTGAATCCTCCGGTAAAACCACTCTTACCCTCACCGTCATCGCTCAGGCTCAGCGCGCCGGCGGCCTCGCAGCCTTCATTGACGTGGAGCACGCTCTGGATCCCGCCTATGCCGCTAAGCTTGGCGTGAACTTGGATGACCTCCTCGTCTCCCAGCCGAACAGTGGTGAAGAAGCCCTGCAGATTTGCGAAGCCCTCGTACGCTCCAACGCCATTGACGTCATCGTGGTGGACTCCGTTGCAGCCCTCGTCACTCGCCAAGAGCTCGAAGGAGAAATCGGTGACAGCACCGTGGGTGCCCAGGCCCGCCTGATGAGCGCCGCCCTGCGCAAGCTCACTTCCCTTATCGCCAAGGCCCGCACCGTCTGCATCTTCACGAACCAGATTCGCGAAAAAATCGGCGTCATGTTCGGCAACCCTGAAACCACTCCCGGCGGCCGCGCCTTGAAGTTCTACGCTTCCGTACGCTGCGACATCCGCCGCATTGGCCAGATTAAAGGAGCTGATGGCACCGTGGCAGGCAATCGCACCAAGCTCAAGGTCGTTAAGAACAAGGTAGCTCCCCCCTTCACAGAGTGCGAGTTCGACATCATGTACAACGAAGGCATCTCCTCCGTCGGCAGCCTCATTGACCTCGCCATGGAGTACGACGTCATCCAGAAGCGAGGCTCTTGGTTCAGCTACAATGGCAGCCAGCTCGCCCAAGGCCGAGACGCCGCCAAGGAAGCCCTGCGCGCCAACCCTGACCTTTACGCCGAAGTGGAAGAAAAAGTCAAGGCCAAGCTCGAAGAAAAAGGCAAATAAACAGAGCAGCCTCTAAATGATAACACCCCGCGCCCACAAAGCGCGGGGTTCTGCTTTCTAACGGCCATATGATGAATCGCTAAACTTGGACTCAACTATATGTTATACTTGCACTAAGGAAAATTATGTGCTATAATGCTTCGCGATGAAACCCGTAAACACTATTCTGGCAGGAGTTCTGGCTCTGGCTGCACTGTTCAGCCAAGAAGTCAAAGCTGATCGCTATTCTGATTACTGGGCACCTGAAAATATGGCAAGGCGCCAGTGCACTTCCGTGCACCTCGGTTACCTGCCCCAGCTGCCGTTCCACAACGCAGCTTACACAGAGGCCGTCATTGAACGCAGCGCCCCTGGCACCTACTTCGCACTGAACAACTTCAGCTGCGGTTACATCGGCGTGCAGGAACTCTGTGAAAAGGACGCCAACGGCCAGCCCCGCCGCGTGGCTATCTTCTCCATCTGGGACGCCAAGGATTCTGGCGATAACCCTCACGCTGCCCCTGAGGAAGAGCGCGCCAAGCTTGTGCAGCGCGGACGCCTCGTCACGACCCGCCGTTTCGGTGGTGAAGGCACAGGTGGCAACTCCATGCGTCCCTTTGCTTGGAAGGAAGGTGAAGTCATCCGCACCCTCGTGGTGGAAAAGGAGGACGGCAAAGACTTCCGCCAGATTGCCGGCTACATCTGGGATACTGAGACCAACCGCTGGGAGCTCATCAGCTGCTGGCGCATTCAGGCCCTGAGCCGTGGCTTGGGCGGTGGCTGTGGCTTCGTGGAAGACTTCATGCGCAACGTGGACTCCAAAAACCATGAGCGCCGCGCTACATTCGGCCCTGCATGGCGCTGGACCGGCAACGAGTGGAACCAGGCCACTGAATTCCGCTTCACGCGAGATGCGAACCCGAACATGGAGATTAACTGCCGCCGCAACCCTGCCCGTGGCTACTTCTCCCTTGCTACCGGTGGCAACATCCGCCCCGAGGCAGACTTCGCCCCGTATGATACCCGCGTGCTTACCCCGCTGCCCAATGCAGCACAGCCCGGGCAGGACGTTATGAACATCATCAACGCTCCCAAACTCGAGCAGGTGAATTACTAATTTTCAAAACTTATCCTCATCAGCCTCATTCTTTCACCGAGAGAATGAGGCTTTTTTGCGCCATAAGAGCCGAGCACGGAGCAAAAGCAATTGACATTTACACGTCTAAGGAATAAAATGCCCTGTCCGCCAAACAAAGGCAGTACCCACTATGTACAACGAAGATTTTAAGAACCGCATCATCACCGACCTCGCCGCTCTGAAAGAGGCCGGTCTCTACAAGCAGGAGCGCTACATCGCCACACCCCAGTTCTCCGAGGTAGGACTGAAGGATGGCAGCAAGGTCATCAACATGTGCGCCAATAACTACCTTGGCCTCGCCAATCATCCGGAGCTGGAAAAGGCCGCCAAGGAAGCCATTGATCGCTGGGGCTTCGGCATGGCCTCCGTGCGCTTCATCTGCGGCACCCAAACTCTCCACCAGCAGCTTGAGGAACGCCTCAGCGCCTTCCTCGGCACTGAGGACACCATCCTCTTCGGTTCCTGCTTTGATGCTAACGGCGGTCTCTTCGAGGCCCTTCTCACGAAGGATGACGCCATCGTGTCCGACTCCCTGAACCACGCCTCCATCATCGACGGCGTGCGCCTCTGCAAGGCCGCCCGCTACCGCTACGCCAATAACGACATGGCAGACCTCGAGGCCAAGCTTCAGGAGGCTAAGGCAAACGGCGCCCGCACCATCCTTGTTTCCACCGACGGCGTATTCTCCATGGACGGCATCGTGGCCAGCTTGGACAAGATTCACGAGATTGCCGCCAAATACGGCGCACTGGTACACTTCGACGAGTCCCACGCCACAGGTGTGCTGGGCAGCCGTGGCCGTGGTACACACGAGCACTGCGGCCTCTTCGGCAAGGTAGACATCACCACCGGCACCTTCGGTAAGGCTCTGGGTGGCGCCTCCGGCGGCTATGTAAGCGCCCGCAAGGAAATCGTGGACATGCTGCGCCAGAAGTCCCGCCCGTACCTGTTCTCCAACAGCGTGATGCCCGCCATCGCCGCCACCACCATCAAGGTGATTGACATGCTGGAGGCCTCCACGGAGCTCACCGAGCGCGTGCAGAGCAATGCGGCCTACTTCCGCAAGGGCATGGAGCAGTGCGGCTTCACCCTCGCCGGTGCCGGCCACGCCATCGTGCCCGTCATGCTGGGTGATGCAGCCCTCTCCCAGCGCATGAGCAACCGCCTTCTGGAGCTGGGTGTATACGCCATGGGCTTCTTCTACCCCGTGGTGCCCAAGGGTCAGGCCCGCATCCGCACCCAGATTTCCGCAGCTCACACCACCGAGCAGTTGGATCGCGCCATCGCCGCCTTTGCACAGGCTGGCAAAGAACTGGGCGTCATCTAAGTATGATTGCCACCATACAACATACGGATTAATCTCCCCCGCTCGCCGGAACAGCTCACTGCATACCGGCGAGCGGAACTTTTTTTCAGCATTCCCCATCTGGTCAACCTATGTACACCAGCCTGTTTGATATCTTCGCCATCGGCATCGGCCCCTCAAGCTCACACACCATGGGCCCCATGCGTGCAGCCGCACAATTTGCGAAAGACTTGGAAGAGCAGGATTACCTGAGCCGCACCGCCCGAGTACAAACCGAGCTGTACGGTTCCTTGGCCCTTACCGGTGAGGGCCACGGCACCCCCAGCGCCGTGGTTTACGGCCTGCTGGGGCTGGATGCTGAAACCTTTGACCTGAACAAAGATTACCTCGCTCATGTACAAAGTTCCGGACAAATTACCCTCGGTGACAAGCATACCATCCCCTTCAGAATGGAGCAGGATATCCTCCTGAACAAAGAAGTCACCCTGCCGGAGCACTCAAATGGCATGCGCTTGCGTGCCCTCACCGCCACAGGTGAGCAACTTTATGAGGAGACCTTCTTCTCCGTGGGAGGTGGCGCTGTGCGCCGCCTCTGCGAGATGTCCTGCCAGAACACCATAGCTGCCCGCCCTGTACCATACCAGTTCCGCACCTGCTCTGAGCTTATCGAGCTCTGCCGCAAAGAGAACATCACCATAGCCGGAGCCGTGCGCTGCAACGAGGGCTCCCTGCGCCCCATGCAGCTTGTTACCCACCGCATTCGCCACCTCTGCAATACCATGAGCGCGGCTATTGAGCGTGGCATCTCCACCCCCGGCACACTCCCCGGCCCCCTTAAACTCACCCGCCGCGCCCCCATCATTTACAGTCGTCTGGAAAAGCTCTTCCATGATAACCGAACGGATGCCCTCACCATCATAGACTGGATTAACCTCTGGGCCTTCGCCGTGGCGGAAGAAAATGCCGCGGGTGGTAGAGTCGTAACCGCGCCCACCATGGGCAGCGCCGGCGTGCTGCCCGCTGTGCTGCGCTACTATGAGCGCTACGGCCACAAAGAATCCCCCTTCCCGTACGAAACCGGCCGCGAAGTATTCATCCTCACCGCCTCAGCCATCTGCTGCCTGTACCGGGCGAATGCCTCCATCTCCGGCGCGGAGGTAGGCTGCCAAGGTGAAGTGGGCGTGGCTTGCTCCATGGCTGCCGCCGGACTGGCAGCCGCCATGGGCGGCACCAATGAACAGATTGAAAACGCCGCGGAAATTGCCATGGAGCATAACCTCGGCCTAACCTGTGACCCCATCTGCGGCCTTGTACAGGTACCCTGCATCGAGCGAAACGCCATCGGTGCTGTGAAAGCAGTGAATGCCACGCGCCTAGCCCTCCGCGGCGATGGCTCGCATTACGTCAGCTTGGACAGCGTTATCGCCACCATGTATGAAACCGGGCAAAACCTTCGCAGCGGGTACAAGGAAACCGCCCTCGCTGGTCTCGCGCGCAATGCTCTCACCTGCTAATTCAGTCTTTTACAAAAAAATCAAACTTTTTTTGAACAAAACGCCATTGACACGCGTCCCCGAATTTTGTAGAGTACTTTAATCCCCCCCCCGCACATAATATGAAAACACTCAGCATTCTTTCCCTGCTACTGCTCTCACTGACTACTCCGATGATGGCCCAGGAGGCCGCAGCGCCTCAGCAGGTTACACCTGCTACCGCCACCACTTTTAGCCGCTCTGCCCTTGCAGAACAGCTTGCCGCCTGCCCCGAAACCCAGGAAGGCATCAGCCGCAAAATCGAGCTCATCATCACCGAACTAAACGAAAATGCGGAAGCCTACCACATGGAAAACCTGCCCAAGCTGGATTCCTCCCTTATCCCCATCCGCGTGACCCCCAAAAGGTCAACTAACATGGGGGTGACACACTGGGACGCCAACAGCACATCCGCACGTTTCAGCCTCAGCATATACACCTCCACCCTCCCCGCTGCCCGTACCGACAGCGAACGCCACCTGCGCGAAATGCACCTTGTGGATACCATTGTACACGAGCTTGCCCACTGCTACTTCCACATGCGTTACAACTACATAGGCAAGAAGGATGACGGCCTTGGCTACACCATCAGCGAAGGCTTTGCCATGCACGTAGCTCGCACCTTCCTCCGCAGAAACTTCCCGCACATCACCGCCACTACGCGCTACGATGAAACATTCGTCAGCAGAAATTATGCCAACGAATACCGCCAATTCCGCTCCAGATTCACGGATAACAAAGGCCGCGTCAACTGGGAGGAGCTTGACCGCATTGAAATATCCTTTGCTCCCCACAACTATACCATCACCAACCGCATCCAGCGCAGAGGCAGCAGAAACTTCTAATCCCCTGCAATCAGATACTGATTTTCCCCTATCCCAAAAATCCCCGGGCGTCACCTGACAACCGGGGATTTTTCTTGTAAAAAACTGTGTCAAGGTACCTGTTAAGGGCACCTTGGCTTTTTTTTCAAACTTCTTTTGAACATATTTCCGGCCAGCAGTGTCAACTCTACATAAGCCAACGATGAGGGCTTGCAACCATAAACCTTTAAGATGCACACCTCAACCGGCACACCTTTCACAATATACAAAAACATATATTTAACATCAGATTAAATCAAATCATTCATTCTAAAAAATACAACAATTAACTCTCACACAACGCCATGTTCAAGAAATTACTCCTTACACCTCTGTTATTCCTCGGCCTTCTGAGCACTATCACTACCGTCTCCGCGGCCGCCCCCGTTAAAGCAGATATTGAGATTAGCGCTAAGCCTGATTGCTCCCCGCTGGGCAACCGCCTGATGGCCCTGCCTGAAACATATGAAGGCATCAAACAGCGCTTGGCCCTCATCACTGAGGAAATGAATGCACACCCCGAGCTGTATCACCTCGGTAGCCTCCCTGAGGTGGATTATAACCGCATAGCTCTCCGACTCGTGGAAACCAGTGGAGCTGCTGGCATTCTCCGAAGCCAGCATTCCTCGATGAGCCACACTGTGCGCTTTACCATGTCAATCAACCTCCTCTGCAACGATGAGCAAACCTCTGAACGAAAGGCTGAAATGCACATGGTGGACACCATCGCGCACGAGCTTGCCCACTGCTACTTCCACATGCGCTATACTCATCTGAGGTACAACGAACCCGCAGATCACCTCATCATCGAAGGAGTTGCCATGCACATAGCCCGAGCCTTCCTGCAGCACCACTTCCCTGACCACACCTGCTCTAGCAGCAAAACGTACGGAGATCATTACGTGAGTGACGCATACGCCATGGAATACCGCAAGTTCGTTAATAAGTACACGGATCACATGGGCAACATCAACTGGGCTGCCATTGACCAGCGCGAATGCAGCCGTGCCCCCCATGGCCATGTCATCAGAGACTACACTCAGGCCAATGCCGTAAAGCGCCACTAATCACCCACAAGCCTGACATACTTACACCGGAAAAGGGAGCAACAGCTCCCTTTTTTCGTACTACAGCAGGAATAAATCACAAACTAAGCCGGCTTTATCACGCACTAATCTCATACCTGAGGGCGGCATAACAAAAACAATACACAGGTACCCACCATGTACAAACGCGGGGGTACCATGTTTTACGCTTTCGAGCAAAAAGAGCCGGAAAGCGCATAATCTGTGGGCTGAAAGTACACTTACTACTTTACAAATGGCTATTTTGTGCTAAGATAGACGCGCATGAACACGGAAATTCTACTTAAAGCTGCCAATGAGGCTCGCGGTCTCGCCATAGATGCGATTTATGACAAGGCCTCCGGCCATATGGGTCTGCCGCTGGGCTGTGCTGAAATCGGCGCTGCGCTGTATGGCGAGCTGCTGAATGTGAATCCCTCTGAACCCCGCTGGCTTAACCGAGACCGCTTTATCCTCTCCGGTGGCCATGGTTCCATGTTCCTGTACGGCTGGCTGCACCTGAGCGGCTTCGGCGTCAGCATGGATGACGTGAAGGCCTTCCGCGCCAAGGGCTCGAACACGCCCGGCCACCCTGAGTACGGGTGCTGCCCCGGTGTGGAGTGCACCACCGGTCCCCTCGGTCAAGGTATTGCAAACGCCGTTGGCTTCGCTATCTCCGCCAAGCACGCCGCCGCTTGCTACAACACCCCCGAGCACGAAATCTTCAATCAGAACATCTACTGCCTTGCCGGTGACGGCTGCATACAGGAAGGTATCTCCCGTGAGGCCGCTGCCATTGCCGGCTGCCTGAAGCTGGATAACCTCATCCTCATCTATGATGCCAACGGCATCACTCTGGATGCCGCCGTTGAGAAGACTCAGGTGGACGACATTGCCGCCTGCTTCACCGCTCAGGGCTGGGATGCCGTCACTATCGACGGCAACGACCTGCAGCAGGTTCGCACCGCGCTGCGCACCGCACGTCTGGAAAAGAACGGTCGTCCCAAGCTTATCATCGCTAAGACCATCATCGCCAAGGGTGTGCCCGGCTTTGAAGGCACCACCAAGGGCCACGGTGAAGGCGGCGCCAAGGTATGGGCTGAGGCTCATGCTAACTGGGGCCTGCCCACCGATGAACGCTACTATGTGAGCGAGGAAGTACGCAGCTACATGGCCGGTCTGAAAGCTGAGCGTGAAGCCGCCTATGCTGACTGGAAGGTGACATACGACGCTTGGCGCGCCGCAAACCCTGACAAGGCCACCGCTCTGGATGCCGGCATGGACTTGGCCGTGAACGGCCTCTGCCCCGAAAAGAGCAGCGCCATGATTCCCGCTTTTGCTGAAGGCTGCAAGGAGGCCACCCGCTCCTCCGGTGCCGTGGCTCAGAACGCCATCGGTAATCAGTGCCCCGCCCTGCTCTCCACCAGCGCTGACCTCTTCTCTTCCAACAAGAATTACCTGAAGAATGGCGGCGACTTCTCCGCGGAGAACTACGCCGGCCGCAACTTCTGGTTCGGCATCCGCGAGCACGCCATGGCTGCCATCTGCAACGGCATCGCCTATGACGGCCTCTTCCGCGTGTCCGCCGGCACCTTCTGCGTGTTCGTGGACTACATGCGCGCCTCCATCCGCGTGGCCGCCCTCTCTGAGCTTCCCGTCACCTACGTGCTCACCCACGACTCCGTGGCCGTGGGCGAAGACGGCCCCACCCACCAGCCGGTGGAAACGGTAACCGGCCTGCGCGTCATCCCGAATCTGGACGTGGTACGCCCGGCAGATGAAGAAGAAGCCGCCGGTGCTTGGATGTGCGCCATGGAGCGCAAGGACGGCCCCACCGCCCTCATCCTGACCCGCCAGAACGTACCCAGCCTCAGCTCCGTGCACCCCATCAGCGCTGAAGACCGCCGTCAGGGCACCCTGAAGGGCGCTTACGTAGCACTGAAGGAGCAGACGGAGCAGCCCGGCCGCATCATCATCTCCAGCGGCTCTGAGCTCATCCTTGCGCTGGAAGCAGCCAAGCAGCTCGGCCCGGATGTACGCGTGGTATCCATGCCCTCCATGTGGCGCTTCAACCGCCAGAGCGCCGAGTACCGCGAGAGCGTACTGCCGGCAGCCTGCACACGCCGCCTCGCCGTGGAGGCCGGCAAGAGCGATCTCTGGTATCGCTACGTAGGCACTGAAGGCAGCATCATCTCCATCGACAACTACGGCTTCTCTGCCCCCGGTGATGTGGTGCTCAAGGAGCTTGGCATGAACGTGCCGAACATCGTGGCACACGCCGAGAAGCTCTGATAGAAACTTCAGAAGATAAACAAAAACAGAAAGCCGGGCAGCGTAACAGCTTGCCCGGCTTTCTTGTTTCCGGAAGAACTCCGGATGAAACGAAGAAGCTCAGCTTACTTCAACGCAGCGAGGACGGCATCACCCATGCCTGCCGTACCCACGCGGATTTCGCCCTCAGCACCGGTGCTCAGATCACCCGTGCGATAACCGGCGGCGATAACGGCACGCACAGCAGCCTCCACGGCATCCGCAGCGGCTGTTTCATGGCAAGAGTAGCGCAGCATCATAGCCATGGAAAGAATCTGAGCGATGGGGTTAGCAATACCCATACCGGCGATATCCGGAGCCGAGCCACCGGAAGGCTCGTACAGGCCGAAGGTACTCTCACCATTCTTGCACAAGGAAGCACTGGGCAGCATACCCAGCGAGCCGCACACGATAGCCATCTCATCCGTCAGAATATCACCGAAGGTATTCTCCGTGACCATCACGTCGAACTGGTTCGGGTTGCGCACCAGCTGCATGGCAGCATTATCCACATACATGTGCGTGAGCGTCACGTCCGGATACTGCGGGGCGATAGCATTCATCACCTCACGCCACATCACCGAGGAAGCCAGCACATTTGCCTTATCCACACTGCACAGGCGCCCACTGCGACCACGTGCTGCTTCAAATGCCACATGAGCGATGCGCTCCACCTCGCTCTTTTTATAGAAAAGAGTATCCAGAGCTACGGTCTCACCATCACGATCACCATAGAACTTAGGCTCGCCGAAGTACATACCGCCCGTAAGCTCGCGCACGCAGAGAATATCAAACCCCTGCGGGATAATGCTGTTCTTGATGGGGGAGGCATCCACCAGCTCCGGCAGGCAAATGCCGGGGCGCAGATTTGCATACAGGTTAAAATGGCGACGTAGGGGCAGCAGAGCGCCACGCTCCGGGCGCTCATCCGGCGGCAGCGTGTCCCACTTAGGCCCACCCACGGAGCCGAACAGGATGGCATCCGCCGCTTCACAAGCAGCCAAAGTCTCAGCTGGCAGAGCCTTGCCGCAGTTATCAATGCCGGCACCGCCCACAAAACAGGATGTGCGCTCGGTGCGGAAACCATACTTCTCTTCCACTGCATCAAGCACACGTAAGGCCTGCTCCATCACCTCCGGGCCGATTCCGTCACCCGCCAGCACTGCTATCTTATACGTATTCATGTCTGCCACCATCATACGCCTTAACTAACCATCTGACAAGAGCTAAGTGCTGCACCACAGATATTTCTGCGCCGTCATGAGCACACTCACCGGGTTCTACCACCCTCTTTCTCTCTTGAAACACGGCCCTAGCTACAGCTGATAGCCACTCTTCACCTAACACATTTTTATTTTTTTTGCAAAAAATGAATTTTGTGTGTAGAATTTATGACATAGCTATCGTTCTCCTCTGCGTAAGGCGCCGCAAGGCTCTGAACCACTTCAAAAATCTAACTCAAAAACATAAATGAAGAAGTCCATCATACTCGCACTCGTGGCCGTTCTGCCCGCTTTCGCTCAGGAGGCCGCCCCTGCTCCCGCTCCCGCCGCTCCTGAGGCTGCCGTAGCTCCCGCTGCTCCGGAGGCCCCCGCCGCCGCTCCTGCTGCTGCCGCTCCCGAGGCTACCGCTCCTCAGGCTCCCCGCCGCCGCGCTGAGGGCCGTCGTGGTCATGGCCGCGGTCATGGTCGCATGGGCCGTCATCAGGGCCGTCGTGGTCATGGTAACATGGGTCAGCGCCCCCAGGGTCCCCGCTTCCATGGTCAGCGTCCTCAGGGTTCCCGCTGCGGCATGAACCGTCAGGGCCGTCGCCCGATGGGTTCCCGCTTCCAGGGTCATCGCCCCATGCCCCGTTTCCAGGGTAACATGCCCCAGTGCCCCCGTTTCCAGGGCCAGCGTCCTCAGGGTTCCCGCTGCGGTATGAACCGTCAGGGCCGTCGCCCCATGCCCTTCTTCCAGGGTCAGCGCCCCATGCCCCGCTTCCAGGGCAACATGCCCCAGGGCCGCCGCAACTGCCGTTGTAACTGCGGTTGCAACCACTAAATCCCGGAACTGAAAATCATTCATTCAAAAGGCTTCCCATAAG
>JAFWZG010000087.1 GCA_017517385.1 Akkermansia sp. | reverse complement strand
CGGGAGTGCGGGGGATGACTCGAGTAGTGCCGCTGTTGTTTGCTGGCTCGTTGGCAGCGGGTGTGCCGGGAGTGCGGGGGATGACTCGAGTAGTGCCGATGTTGTTTGCTGGCTCGTTGGCAGCGGGTGTGCCGGGAGTGCGGGGGATGACTCGAGTAGCACCGATGTTGTTTGCTGGCTCGTTGGCAGCGGGTGTGCCGGGAGTGCGGGGGATGACTCGAGTAGTGCCGATGTTGTTTGCTGGCTCGTTGGCTGCAGGCGTGCCGGGAGTGCGGGGGATGACTCGAGTAGTGCCGATGTTGTTTGCTGGCTCGTTAACCGGTACTGTAGTGGGTATGGCCGCAGGCGTGCCGGGAGTACGGGGGATGACTCGAGTAGCACCGATGTTGTTTGCAGGCTCGTTGACTAGCACTGTGGTTGGTATGGCTATGGGTGAGCCGGGAATACGGGAGATGACTTTAGTAGCTCCACTGTTGTTTGCGGACTCGTTGGCCGGCACTGTGGCGGGCATGGCCGTAGGTACATCGAGATTATGAGAAACGAGGCTAGTAGCTGTGCTGTTGTTCGCTGGTACGTTGACCAGCACAGAGTTGGGCATGGCTGCAGGGCTGTGTGTAGATGCACCATTATCCTCGAGGGGCTGGATGCTGATTTTTCTCATGCCGCCGGCCTTGGGGGTAGCCAGAACCGTGGAAGGTGTATTCCTATCTGCTTTTTCTGCCTCGGTGGTGGGGCGGGTGAACAGTTTGGTGGAGCCAATTTGCTCCTCAGTTACAGTGGGGGGGATAATGTTCTTACCCGTGCTCGGCTTTGGAGCTGCCGTTGTTTCGTCAGCATCCGGTGGCGGCGGTACGGTGGGGGGAATGTTGCTGGGGCCGGCTGATGCTTCAGTCAGCTCCCTGTTTGGGCGTGTGTAAAGCTGAGTGTTGCCGATGTCAGATATATTATCCTGCTGCATATAAAAAAGAGGCGGTGAAAACTGGTGCTGACCGGAATTAGCGCTATTGAGCTGCATATGCGTCACCTTGCAGCCAGATAATCATCCTGAAAAGTGGTATGGTCGACTTAGCTGTTTTGTGGGTGTTCACTTATCCGGCTATTTGATTTGTCTGTTATCCTGTGAGACTCCGTTCCGGCGGTATTTGTTGAAGTTTTTTTGCATATAAAAAACGCCGGAGTGTCTTCAGCTGTGAGTATAACACGCTGCCGGGCTGGTGTAAAGCTGATAAAAATGAGAGGGGGGCTCGGAATGTGTCAGCTTAGGGAAACGCTGATTTATTCAACAATGTCGCTCATATTGCTTTAATTCGGAGCAAAATATGATATAATGTCCTTGTTGTTAAGAAGCAAGGAAGAAGTATGAAGCGACTGACATTAACCGATGCAGAACTTTCAGGTCGCAAAAAGACAACTCGTCGGGAGGAGTTTTTGAAGAGTATGCATGCTATTATTCCATGGGAGGTTTGGATTGAAATGATTCGTCCGCATTACCCCTCAGGAAAAAGAGGGAGACCTGTTCGCGGAATAGAAACGATGCTGCGTATGTGCATGACTCGCAGCAAATAAGCGAATTAATTTGCAAAGATGATGAAGTGGTTTACGGGGACTCCGGTTACTTGGGCGCACCTGAGCAGGATGCTATAAAGTCAAATGAAAGTTTTTCAAAAATAAAGTTTCGCATTAATAAATGCCCTTCTAGCTTAAAGAATAATGATTGCTATAAGGGGGAGAATTGGGATAGAAGTATCGAGCGAAGCAAATCTTCCGTACGTAGCAAAGTGGAACATCCCTTCCTCATCGTCAAACGCTATTTCGGATATTGTAAAGTCGTGTACAAGGATATTGCGAAAAACATGAACAGATTCAACCTGTTGTTTGCATGCGCAAACTTGTTGATGTGCGTTCGAGCCAACCGAAATCATGCACCGATTGTAGGGTAACTATGCCCTCATGACGCCAAAGACCTGAAAAAATGCCCTTTTCAGGCGAGTTAAAGCTACGAATCAGACTTTTTCTCGATGCTTATTTCACAAGGGATACTATAGGGACGCAACAAAGTGTTTCGCTTCGCTTTTATTCAGCGCTTCCTTAGAATTATTGTTTAGATGTTTAGATAGGATTGAGCAAACACTCATTCCCCGGAACTTTGAAAACTTCACCGACTTGATGCAAGCAATACAGCATTGCCGATGCTGTAGCTTTATCTTTGCATTTAAATTCAGTCTATTAGGTGTGAGTATGCATCACTCACACGCACTGCTTGTTATTCCTGAATATGCCATAACTCATAAAATTCTAACCCTTTACGAATTTTATGCTTGCGACAGCATCGGCAATGCTGTACACTCGCTCCGATGATATAGGTGGCGAGTGTTCATCGTTTTTACATGATTAAGAGCTGATGAACCTGCATGTGCCTATATCTAACAGATATAATAACAAAGTTATCATGAAAAAGTCTCTCATTCTTGCTCTTTCTCTCTGTGGTATTGCCATAGCCGCTCCAACTACAGAGAATTTTACCTTCTCCTCAACGGGAGATAGCACTCTGACAAACCGATACGATTTGTCAGAAGACTGGTCGCTGTCCTTAGAACTTGCCATTTGCCCCGGCATGCAAGATCAAAGCAACATCACCGTTGATCTTATCTCGCTCAATGGAACAGATTTCACCTTGGATTGGGTATCTGAGGTGCCGGTAACCGGTAGTGGTAATATTGTACATTTTGGCACATCACTTGCTGTTAGCGGTGTCAGTAAGAAAACATACATGCAAACCTCATATAACACCCCAATGAATCAGTGGGGTTCAGGTACTTTAAGCCCACGTAATTCGATTCCATACACCGCAACACTTGCCTACAGTTCTGAAAAGGGTGAAATTACCATATCAGTGGTAAACTCCAGAGGGACAACACTCTTTAATTATAGCGTAAACAAGTTCATTGAGGAAGAAACCATCCTTACCGACATGTCAACCGGAATTACGCAGGATGTAGTTGATTATTTCACTGCTGACGGTAAAAAATACTGGAGTGTTCCGACCGGGACGTTCACCGGTACTATTGCACAAGACTCTGTTCCCGAGCCCGGTACGGCTACGCTTTCTCTCTTTGCATTGGCCGGTTTGGCTGCCCGCCGACGTCGTCGCTAAAGCGATGGTGAAACCGGTTGACAGCAAGTTTATCGGTACGCCCTGACTAGCCATTACAAATGAACAACCAAGCCCCGCTCTGCGGGGCTTTTTTTCGGTACGACCGACGCGATATGCGCACTGCGGTGAAAGTCCGCGCGGAGCCGCGATGATGCGGAATCCCAGACCTGAAGAACAACTGCGGGGAGGTAACAAACCGTGGGAAAGGAAGTTCGAGGGGAAATCCCGACTGTACGAACAGGAACTCGATCAGTGGATTCGGTGTATTTTTTTATTGCTTGTTACAAAGTAAAAGTACAGCGGGCTAAAAGCCCGCCTGATATCGATTTGTGGAAGGGCGAATTTGAGAGTTCCGCGGGCTTTGTCCGCCAAATATAAGAACCCGCACAGGGTGCGGGTGGCATAAAGGGTCGCGTTGTGTTGTAGGGTTTTTATTTCTTTAGTGCGTTGTACACCTATAAAAACATCGTGAATATTAATGCCACGCATTATGCCATCCCCTATTGATTATCTCCGGCTCAAACTCAGGCAGCTAACTTCCCCGTCATTCACGCGACTTTTTTGATGCAGTGCCGATAATTGTGGCTGTTAACCTTTGATACAGGCTTATCACTTTTTTGAGGCTCTCCTATTTTGGACAGCTATGATTTCCTACTGCCCGGTGTAGGGGAGTGCAGCCCCTATTATTCACCCTGTTGGCATCTGCCCCCGCAGCCAGCAGAAGTTCAGCGCACTTGGTATGGCCCTTTCCTGCCACCATGTGAAGGGGTGTCTTGCCATGAAAGTTCTTCATGTTGACATCCGCCCCGGCTTCGATGAGAAGTTTGACGCACTCGGTACGACCCCATTTAGCTGCCCGGTGAAGGGGTGGGGTGCCATCATTGCTTATCTCGTTGATTTTTGCCCCGGCTTCGATGAGAAGTTTGACGCACTCGGTACGACCCCATTTGGCTGCCCGGTGAAGGGGGGTGTTGCCATCATAGCTTATCTCGTTGACGTCAGCCCCTGCAGCCAGCAGAAGTTCAGCGCACTTGGTATGGCCCTTTCCTGCCGCCATGTGAAGGGGAGTGATGCCATCATTGGCATCCTTGTTGACGTCAGCCCCGGCTTCGATGAGAAGTTTGACGCACTCGGTACGACCCCATTTAGCTGCCCAGTGAAGGGGAGTGTGGGCATCATAGTCCTCCTTGTTGACGTCAGCCCCGGTTTCGATGAGAAGTTTGACGCACTCGGTACGGCCCCATTTAGCTGCCATGTGAAGGGGAGTGTTGCCATCATTGTCGACTGCGTTGATCTTGGCCTTGGCTTCCAACATGAGTTCAACGCATGCGGTAGAACCACAAGCGGCCGCCATGTGAAGGGGGGTGTAGCCATAATGGGCCTCCTTGTTGACGTTCTCCCCGTTTTCGATAAGCCGTCGCACGAGCTCAGCATTTCCTTTCTTTGCGGCAATCAGCAGTTTATCACCATACGTATTGGGGGAAATGTTTTGATTCTTCCGGGGTTCTCGGGCTTTGTCAACTTCAGAATTTGCTTCTACCCATTGAAGGGGAGTGCGGCCACCCCAATTGGCTCTGCTAACATCTGCCCCGGCCGCCAGCAGGAGGAGTACATACTTGGTTCGGCCGCTCTTAACTGCCTGTGCAAGGGGAGTGTGGCCACTCCCATCGGCTATGTCGACATCAATATAGGGAGCAGTGAGCAGGGTCGATACGCACTTGGTTTTGGATTTGTAGAGGGGAGTTTCGCCAAGATTATTCCTCCTGTTGACATTCGCCCCGGCTGCAATCAGAAGTTTGACGCACTCGGTAAGGCCGCGTTCAGCCGCACAGTGTAGGGGAGTGTTGCCATATCTGTTGGTAACATTGAAGTCGGCCCCGGCTGCCAGCAAGAGTTTGACGCACTTGGTTCGGAGTTTCGGTGCTATCCAGCCCCAGCCTCCGCCTACTGCATAGAGAAGGGGAGTTGCGCCCCTATTGTTCACGTTGACATCCGCCCCGGCTGCAATCAGAAGTTTGGCACACTCCGCATAGTCATTACTTATTGCCAGGTGTAGGGGAGTTTCGCCACGATTATTCCTCTTGCTGACATCCGCCCCGGCTGCCAGCAAGAGTTTGACGCACTTGGTTCGGAGTTTCGGTGATGACCTGCTCCAGCCTAGGCCTACTGCCCGGTGTAGGGGAGTGTCGCCACGATTGTCCACCATGTTGACATCCGCCCCGGCTGCCAGCAGGAGTTTGACACGCTCCGCATGGTTATTTTCTGCTGCCCGGTGTAGGGGAGTTTCGCCATCATTGTCGACTGCGTTGATCTTGGCCTTGGCTTCCAACATGAGTTCAACGCATGCGGTAGAACCACAAGCGGCCGCACTGTGAAGGGGGGTGTAGCCATTGCAATCGGTTTTATTGATGTTCGCTCCTGCGGCAATGAGTAAGCTCAGGAGTTGGTCGTTGTTATCTTCGACGGCCTCGAATAGTTTTTTATCATACTCAGCAGTGTTAATTCCTTGATCCTGCAGCTGATTGCGGGCTGATTCTGAATTGATAGACTGAGAATGTGGTTGCTGAGATTCCATAAATGACGAGCTTATTCTATCAGAAGTAATTGCGGAATAAAAGCACAATCCACCCGATGGAGATTATATAGTTCTGTAACCTCCTTGCTGGAGAAGCTGGTGGAGAAGAAAGAGTCTGTAAGTTTCACGGTGCCACCGTAGTAATTACCATTGCCGGCGGCATTACCCATGGTGATGCTGGAGCTGAAGTCGGAAGCCATAGCCATGCCGGCCAGAGCCATAAGTGCGATGAATGTCTTTTTCATGTTAGTATTTGGAGCTGTTTAATTTGAGGGAAACACGGCTGAAGTCATTTTCCGTGTGGCGGGCGGTTTAGAGCCTTGCCCGCCAATTTCGGGAGAAGTTTACAGTGACGAACATATTCAGCCAAGTAAAATTAGCATAGAAGATTATGATTTTTAATTTATAGGTAATTTTTTGTGTATTGAAACGAATAATTAAATCTCTAGGCATTTATTTTCAATAATGAGCATGTCGATATATTGGAAGATGATGCAAATAAGAACATTCGGGAATATGCTGGTTTTTTAGGTAACATGCGTTGACAGTGAGCCCTGACTCATTATATAATAAAGCAGTCAGATGAAATGGGTTAATTTGTGATGCAAAGCATTTTCTATTAGAACGAGTTATGAAAACTCTTCTTTGTAGAAAAACAGTCTGATGAGGAGATGCCCCTATCAGGGAGTTATGAGGATTTTGAACCGCGCATTGAAGTTATTATTTACATTTTGGGATTTCCAGGCATAATGTCAGGCGTTATGCTTAGAAATCTTTTTTTAAACTTGGCTTTATTCGCTTGTGTTGCAGGTGTAGCCATGTCTCAGGAGGTAACATTACCTCATACGGTATTGCAATTACCCGCAGAAGTGCAGCAAGATTTAATCTATGGGGCATCCAAGCCACAGTATCATTGGGATGCTGATGGTCACAATCTAACAGACAGAGATTATCACTGTGAAGCTATCCCAATTACGGAGCGTTATGCACTCACTTTCAATCACTATCCTCATGGAGGATACTTGGTGCTTGCCGTTGTTGATTTGGTTGGTGATGAGAAATCGGAAAAGGTCTACATGGTATTTGAGCCGTTCCCGAATAAGGGGGATTCAGAGCGCTGTGCCTATCTTTACAGTCAGGAACAATTTTGCTACACCATGCATCCGCAGTGTATTTACTCTAAAAAGAGTGGCGAAACAGCGCGGGGATGGTATCTGGATGTGGGAGAATGGCATCAATGGGAATTAAGAGAAAATGATGCTGAATATGTGAGGTGGCATGGCGACCGCGAATGCCGTTATATGTTTTCTCCAAATGGGACATTAACGGCTGAAAGAGAAGTCCGGAACTTGCCTTATCCCGTACTTGCTTGGACGAATCCGGATACCGGTGAGTATGTGGTGACGAATGAAGATAAGAGGGGATATGCAGAAAACATTTCCCGGGCAACATTTTACATCACGTCTGTTTATGAGCTTATCATGACTGATAAAGCCGAGTGGATTCAGTGGAATGGGGCACTCACCGATGGATTGCGCTATTGGAACGAAACCAGGGAAGAAGTGATGAGGTCTAGCCGTGGTACTACTGCCGAACAGGCATTTGAGAAAATTCAATCTTCTACGCCTCAAAATACGCCACTTCGGGCATATCCTTTATTTAATGATGAAAATTAGCACCTAAATGTGTTTCAATAAGCCTTCAGTACAGCAATAGACGAAAAAGGAGAGGGGATGGGGGCCCTCTCCTTTTTCGTACATCTATGAAGTCATGCTAAAAGCGGATATCTATATCATCGTTCTCAAAGTGAAAGTGCTGAGTCTTTTTCTTCTTTGGAGGGGAGACGAGGCGGCCAAGGGCACGGAATGGCCAGGTTATTGCACTATAAATCTTATCCCACACCTTTAATGACAGCGAAACGACTGGAATAAGGAAGCCAATCACAAGGAAAACAATTGCGGCTATTATAAGAACAATTCAGAAGACAATGTAAAGAAACTCGCTCAGACACATAACATTTGTATTATAAAAGGTTAATAAGATTTTGTAAACAGCAAGCTTTACCGTGCGTCAATGTTATTTAAGCCTTTGTTCTATTTTTGGGGGGGTCGATGGAGATCAAAATGTGACAAAAGCGGTGTCTGCTCGGCAAATTGTTTTTACATCCAAGATTGAGATTCCTTTCTTTTGCTACTTATCTACCATTACCTCCACAGACCTTACAATTTGTGCCAATGGGATGGTCTGTGTATGTTCCAGCATTGGAGGAGCCAAAGTGGCGGCATGAACGATTGTGAATTTTACCAGAGCCGGAGACCCAGTAGGTGCCCGCAGTGGAAGCTCCGCGGGATGAGCTTTCCGTGCCGGAGCTGCTGCTATAGGTTCTGATGCCTCTTCTCCAATTCCACGGGGGGATGGGATTGGCGTGGCTCCACAGGCCTATCTGTGATGCTCTGGCAGCATTTTCTGCGCGGGCGAGGTCTCTGTCATGGGGTGCGTATTGGACATAATGCCATGCCAGACCGCTTTTTATCATCTCGAGATTAGTATAGATGCCATCTACATAGACTTTGCCGATGCTTCGGCCATACCTGTCATTACTGGTGATGTCCACCATGACCTCTTTGCCATAGATAAGGCCTGAAAGTTTATGCTTTGCTCTTTGTCCGAAGTCCTGAGAGGATTCGGGGGTATCAATGCCATAGAATCGGATTTTCACTTGGCGATTGCCATTGACGAGCACGATGGCGGTGTCACCATCGCTCACGCCTACACACCTGCCCGTGATAATCTCCGCATTGAGCAAAGATGAAGCAATGAGGAAAAAGAACAGAAGGAAACTGTTTATGAATGCCGTGAGCTTAGTGTTCATGATTCTAGAATGTTGGTAGTATGAAAAAATAGAGTGATGGGCTGAGGCTGTGTGGCCACTTGGGGGGAAGCAGGGTTATGAGGGTTCAACTCTGAACATGAGGGCAGACAGAGCGCTAGGAATGACGGTGAAGTAGTTATGGTATGATGGAAAAGGTTCATGGAGAACTAATCCTATAAAAATCCGTTTCCTCAAAGATACCCTTTGAGGCGGGGCGCGGCATTCTATCATCATTATTTCCGGCTGTCAACCACGGATGCAGCGGTCTGTTCATTTTGAGAAAGGCAAACAGATAAGGCTACAGCGGAAAGTAGAACTTGCTATGGTTTTAGGGCTTATAACGAAATATGCTTGCGGGGGCGGGATTATATGATATGATGGGAGTATATGGAACCTACTCATAATTCAGAAGAGTCAATCATACCGCCGCCGCCCGTAGAACAAATACCTCCTCCTCCGGTGGAGTCGGCGCTTGGCTGTCCTGCTGAGCCTCCATGCTCCTGTGGTGGGAAGTGCGGTGGACGAAAATTGCTGTGCATGTGGGGCGGGATAACCGCTGCCGTGCTGGGGCTTATCCTTGTGCTGAGCTTTGGTGGGAAGGGCGTCCGTGTGGAATCTGACGCGGATGTGGTTGCATGGGTGCAGGAGAGCCAAGCGCGTGTACAGGCTGCCGGTAATACGTGGCTTTATGAGAAAATAGTGCGCCAGACCGATAATATACAGCAGGAGCTGAACGGAACGGAGCCGATGACGCACCGCAGTGGTATATACCGCGCTGCGTGCTCTTTTGATGAGGTGGCAATTGTGCGGTATTTGGTAGAGGTGAAGGGAGTGAAGTTGAGTGCCCGTTATTTAGAGGAAGCCGCAGAGGCCTCAGCGTATGATGTGTGCCGGTACATCATCGAGGGAAACTTGCTTCCCGCTCAGGAGCGGATGGAGGCGCTTAATGAGGCACTGGAGGAAAGCGTGGAATGTAATGCCAAGTTGTCCGCTTATCTTGTGGATTGTGGGGCGGTTCTTAAGGAGAGTTTGGCCTTACGCCGCTTGGCGCGCCTGTGTGGCATGACTCCTGAGCGCCGTCAGGATAGATACTGCCGGAATCTCGGGCGCGGCGTGGGACCGCAGACGGATGAGGAAATGCAGAATGAGCTGAAGGCTTGCGCCCGTGTGCTGGTGGAGAGGCTTCGTGTTCCCGTGACACAGCAGTATGTGGAGCGAGCTACTCAGAGTGACCTGCCGGAGTTGGCCGAGTACCTGTCCTCTTGCATGTAAGAAGAGTCTAGCTGATTTGATTATGGAGGCTCCGGTGTGTGTGCGCACCGGGGCTTTTTGTTGGGGTGGTGGGGAGAGGCTCGAGTTATTCAGCATAGCGTGTCTGAAGCCGCTTTTTTTCTTGACGGGTAGGGGGGGGCGTGATATAAGAATATAAATTAAGGAAAACTGAAAGAATAAGAATATATGGAAGTTGAGCCATTTGTCTACCAGTGGGTTTGTGAGATGGGTGATAAGCCCTCTGTATACAAGCTGGTTTGTGTGCTGTGGCTTGTCTGTCTGGTGATGATGATGGCCTGTGCCATTCTTTTTCTGTTTTTCAAAATAAAACAAGCACGGAGGATAAAAGATATGGAGATTTCTCGTCAACAAAAGTTAGAGGAACTCGTAGTGAGCTCGGAGCCGGAGGGAGCTGGTGAAGAAGTGGTGGAACTGGTGGATGACACTGCTGAAATTGAGGCTCTTTGGGAGGAGTTCAGTAATCAGGAATTAGAGCCGGAGTTGCAGAATCCTGTGCCCGGGTTGCATATATGCGCGGAGCCTCCCACCGAGGAAGCCTTGCGAGAGAAGCTGGGGCAGGAGTATATGCAGCAGCTTCACGACCGCTACACGTCAAAGGAGGCGGTGGTGGAAATAGCCCGCAAGTTCCGAGAATGGGCTGCGGACCGCCCTGAAGGGGCATCTCTGCTGTTGGAGGCAGAGGAGGATGTGGATTACTGGGTGATGGGTGATTTGCATTCATCGTTCGAGGTGCTTCTGCGTGCTTGGGCGATAGTGAGAGAGAAAGCGGTGGAGAGTGGGCGCAAGGCGTGCCTTATATTGCTTGGAGATGTGATTGACCGTGGTGAAACCGAGGTTCCCTGCCTTGCGATGATTGAGGATATGCTGATGAAGGGTGGTGAAGATGGGGTTTCGCTGCTGTGCCTGAGAGGTAATCATGATGCCGCATTGAGGCGAGGGCGTAGCGGGATGTTTTTCTCTGTGGTGATGCCTGCGGAGACACCGGGGCTTCTCAATGAAATGATAGAGGATGGCTTGGCGGAAGAGGCTGAAAATGTGGGCTGCGCTTCAATTGAGTTGGCTCGTATTTCGCCGGTGGTGGCTGAGCTGACGTCACTTGGGCAAGGGCCGGAGAATGCTACAATACTGCTGGTGCACGCCGGTGTGCCGCATACGGATATGCAGCAGTATATTTTGGCTCATCAGGATGAGTTCACCACGTTGCAGAATAGGCCTCTGCTGGAGAGCGTGCCCGAGAGCCAGCAGGATAAATGGGTGGATGATTTTACTTGGATTCGCCTGCAGCGCGGGGTGAAATGCCAGCCGCCGAACCGCGGGCACATGGGCTGCCGCATGGGGGTGGGGGATATGGATACGTACCGCCGCCTTCACCTGAAACTTACCGGCCGTGCTATCACCTATGTGCTGCGTGGGCACGATCATGAGCCGGATGGCTACCGCCTCTATTACCGCCATCCTGAGTATACTGCTGAGGTTGAGGGGTATCTTGGCGAGCATTGCGGCGTGCTGGGGATTAACTCGATGTGCCATATGACATCCAATCCTCTTTTCCGTAAAGCGCGTCCCTCGTTGGTGCACTGGTCCCGTGGCAATGATATAGAGCTCTACAGGCTACCCGGTAAGGATGAAATGCGTATGCAGGCGCAGCCACCTGCGCAGGCGCCTGAGCTGCCTCAGGTTCAGCCGCCCGTTGCTGATGATGTACCCCTTCCGGTAGATGTTATCCCGAGCGGCCAGTGAATGCGCAGCCGCGAAGCTTTAGAAGTGAGAAGCCCGGAGTTCTGCGGAACTCCGGGCTTCTGCGCTTGGGGTGATATGGAATTAAAGCGGATTGTACTTAGTGTTAGTACGGCGGGTAATGGTGTGCTCCTGCATGTAGTGAATGAGCTCTAGGCGGCCATTCGCCATAATGCCCGCACGGGAGAGGCGCAGGCCACAGGCTTCCGCCACGGATATCGCTCGATCACTTGCGGCGGGGTCACGCACGGTGATGCCATCTGCCGCCATGGAGGGGAAGCGATTTTCAAACTCTTCTCTGTTCTCCACGCGTGCCGGAACACCAAGCTCCTGCAGGGTACGCGGCAGCCAAGGACGCATGGTGGAGGTGCTCAGCTGAAGGGTGGCCCCGGCCTTCAGACCGGCCATGAGAGCAATGGCGAGGTCCGTATCCTCAGTTTCTTTCTCTGCGCGTATGCAGACGGTGATGGGGCTGTAGTACAGCTCAGTGGGCTCACCGGGGTGATCACTCAGCAGGCGTGTGATGCCGAACTCGTTTTCCCACCAGTAGGAGAGGGAGTCCGCGGCGGTGGTCAGGCGCATAGAGTCATCCGGAGAGGGCTTAGGAATGAGAGTTTCCCAAGGAGTAAAGGGCATGTTGCGCTGCTTGCCGCGGCGCTGAGGGCGTGCCGTTTCCTGCCAATTTGCCAAGGCTGTAAGGTAGTTCGGGCCGCCGGGCAGGGGGGAGGCGCCACGCAGGGCGGGGCGTGCCGTGCCGAAGGGGCGCAGGCCGGGGCGAGCAGCCGGGCAGCAGTTAATGCAGAGGTGAGCCAAGCTGTGGAGCGGGCGCTGCCAGAGGGTGATATCCCCTTCATCCGGTGAGTAAATAGCGGCGGCTTGACCGGCTGAGATATCCTTCTGCTGGTTTGCGGCGGATGTGGTGCTTTCCACGCGGATGAGGGCGATGATGGGCAGGGTTGCGATGGTGCGCAGCAGGTCGCTGCCGGCTTTTACCCCTGTGATGATGCCGGGGGACCAAATGAGGGAGCCCATTTCCATGGGGTGGGGCTCTACAAGCCAGTTGAGCTCCTTATTGTTCTTAACCTCGCTGGTGAGCAGGTTTTGCTGTTCTGCGGTGAGCAAGGTGGCGAGGCCGCCGAGTGTGGCACCCTCGCGGTTTCCGGGGGCGGCGTGCTGGCTTTCAATAGCATCTTTCAGCGCGTTGATGAAAAGATGATTATCATACACCTCTGCGTGAACTAGCAACGCGTGCGGGGCGGTGGGGCACTGGCCGGAACGGCGGAAGGCCGAGGCGCAGATGTCACGGATGGCTTGTTGCCAGTCACCCTGTGCGGAGATGTAAACGGTGCTGATGCCGGTGGGGGCACTGCAGAGGGGGATGCCGGGCCTTCCAGTGGCTATTTGTTCCACTAGCGCATTGGGAAGGCTGGTGATGACGCCATCCACGCGGGGGGAGGTCATGAGTTTTACGGCTATCTCATTATCCAAGCAGGGCAAGAGGCGCAGGAAGGGCTCTGTTATGCCGGCGTCATTGAGGATTTCCATGAGGCGGTGCCCGAGAAGCATGTTGTATGCAGCAGGCTTGTAAATGACGCTGTTGCCCATAATCCACGCGGCACAGATGCCGCCTATGGCATCTGCCAAGGGGTGGATGTTGCCGGGCGCTACCACGACTGTGCCTAACGGCTCGGGCATGGTGCCGTCTTTCAGGCCGTCTGCGCTGGCGCTCTGTTCATAGAAGTACGCAGCATCGATGGCGTTTCTTAGCTCTTCCTCGGCATCCGCATAGGTGAAGCCGGCATCTCGTACAAGCAGGGCTGCAAGTTCAGTGCGGCGCTTGTTCAGGCGGCGAGCTAGGCGCAGAATGTGGTTGCGGCGTTCTGCTTCGTCCGTTTCGTTGTAGTCCGCAGCGGCTGATGCACTTTGGGCAATTTGTTTTACGAAATCATAATCAGCGCTTATGAAGCGGTAGTCTTCCAGCCCGGGGGCAATTAATGAACGGTGAATGCAGCAGAGCGGGCTTTCGACCGGCTTGCCATCCAAAATGAGGGGGAAGGGGGCCTGAGTGCGCTCAAGCTCAGCCGTGGCCTCGGCATAGAAGGCATCCGTCGCGGCGCGGTTGGTGCAGTTAAGGTGCCCACCAATGAAGGGGACGTTTGCAGGCTGTTCGCTGTCTGACGGGGCTTCTTCACGACCGCTCAGCGCGGCAAGGAAGTGCTGGCGCATGCGTGACCAGCCAAGGTCTGATTCTGAAACTGCATAGCCGTGCGTCAGGTAGCCATCCGGTTTGGAAAGCTCGTTGACTAGTTCAAGCAGGTAGGTTTCAAAGCCGTAGAGGTCTCCCTGCTCTTCCTCTGCTGTGCCCGCGGTGATGATAACTTCAGAACCTTGCGCGGCGAGCATGCGGCCGAGGTGATTTCCCAGACCGGCGCGGAAGATGAAGGGGGGCATGCCTTCGCGGCCACTGCGTCCCCAGTCCAGAAGCGCGTAGGCAATGTCAAAGGGATTGTGTGTGCCAATGATGGGGCAGATGCAGTTTTTATCTGCAGTGATTGCTTGGTGAATAAGCTGCTTGTAGCGTGCTTCCGTGGCTGCTTTATTCGGTGCAGCGCCGCTTTCCTTGCCGTACAGGAAGGCACATTCACGCTCGGCGCTCAAGTGAGAGCCTTTTACCAAAAGCACCTTCAGAGGAGGTGTTTCTTTCTTTTTGCGGCCTTTGGCCCAGTCGGTAAGGTCCCGGAGAAGTGACGGGGCGGCATTCAGATAGGCCGGAAGTTCCAGAATGAGGTTTGCTTGGCGATGTGCTTTTTCACTGAGAACTCGCTTGCAGCCTTCGATGATGATGGGTAAGAGAGCAGAGTTCGTGGCTTCCAGAATGATGGGAGCCTGTTTTCCCTTGGTTGGCAGAGCCATCAGGAGCCTGGTGAGTTTGTCTGTCAGTTCTTTTGCCCCGGTGCCGGGGGAGCAGGGGGACAGAGTGGGGCACAGGCGCAGCGGCTCTACTACAAGGCCAATTTCCGGGTGCTCCGTGCAGAGTGAGGTGAGCACTTCTATGTATTTGCTGGCTCCCTTCTTGCCGAAAACAGCCGGAGTAAGGGGCTGTATGGCTGGGGTGAGCTTATCCGCAGCATGTTCGCGTATGCGGCGGCGAGCTTTTTCTGAACGCGGAAGGGAGAGCTCCCCAAAAGTGGAGCGGAAGATTCTACGCACCTCACCCATGGCAGCTTTTTGCAAGCTGCGGGCTGCCATGGCGGCCGCGCGGAACCTCAGGCGGGCCATGGTGCCAAAGAATGTGGGGACGCCGCCGGAAATTGTGATGAGGTCGCGGAGATTGTCAGACTGTTGCTCCTGCGGAGCTTGCAGCACTTGTGCACAAAAGTTTCGCAGAAAAGTGCGGTTTGCCTCATCCGCAGCGAGCCTGCTGAGGGCGCTCAGCAGTGTGCGTTCGTCAGATTTGAGCCGACGAATAGCTTCCGTGTGGAGCAGTAGGGCCAGATTTGCCGCTTTCTGCGCCAGTGTACGGTCATCCCATTTTTTGCTTTTGGCTTCCTGTACTTGTGCGCTGATATCTGTATCACCCATAACGTGGGGATATTCTAGCCTGATAATGGCGCAGTTGCAAGTTCAAATTGTGCCTTGCCGGGGGTATGGCTTAGTTTTTAATGGCATTCCAGTCTATCTGGCGTGGTACGAGGTCCCGAATAAGGGCGCGCAAATAGTTGTCTGCCTGCTGTTCTGTGATGCCCACTTCTTCACCCCAGCATGCCCCCATTTGGATGTATGCCCAGCGCTGAACGCGCCCGCTGAGTACGCGGTCATATATGTCTTGGAATGTGCGTTCATAGTGAGAGCAACAGATGGTATTGCTGCCTACAAACACGTAGTAGTGTATGTGGTGTAGCCCAGGTTCTCCGGGGTGTGTGGCCGGAGTTCTGGTGCTGAGGCGTCTGAAGGTGAGAATTTTACCATTGGCTAGTTCGATGGTTTCATCTCTGCCGGTCATGTCCAAATGTCCCTGTGCGGGGAGGCATCGCTCCGGGCGGTGAATGGAGTTGTTCAGGTCACTTCCGGAGTATACAAAGGAAACATTTACTGAGGGGGATTCTTGCTGATCGGTGATGGGGTTGATATGGTGATAGATGGCTTTGCTGAACGATGTGTCAGCGGAGAGAAGCTCTCGCTCTTTTTCGCTTTCCTGAGTTTTGACGCCATACCAGCCGGGAAGGTCAGAGCCGAGCGGGAGTTCCGGATTCGCCGCTGAGGGAAGCAGCTCAGTACTTTCAGGAACGATGAAAACGAGGCAGAGCAACAATGCCAGTACAGCGGGAGGTAACGATTTTAAGAGGATGTTTTTCATGCCTGAGGCTCTCCTTTCTGCGGTGTGTTTTCGGTATTCGTTTCCCGGCGAGTGACGACTTTGCGTTTCTTTAGAAACGGAATTTCTCCGGCCAGTAGGCCGTGTAGAAGGGTGAGGCATACCAAACTGGCCGGAAAGAAGAACAGGAGGCCGGACCAGTCATGCCACGTTTTGCCGGCAAAAGCCGGGTTTATATATTCAGCGCATATAAAAATGCTGGCCACGCGGAAAGCGTTTGCTATGATGGAGAGCGGTAGGGCGCTCAAGGCTAGTACGAGGCGTTTCCACATGCTGAGTTTGTCTGCCAAGTAGCCCCAGGCAACGGAGCACATGAGCAGGGCCATGAGTGAGCGCATGCCGGAGCAGCCGCCTGCTATGCTGAAGCTATCCCAATTACCCGTAGCAGAGCTGACGGTGGTGCCTTCCAGTATGGTTTTTACTCCGCATATACCGGCGCCCCAGTGTGCTAGCTGGGCTGAGAGCTGTTGCATTCCCACGGTGGCCTGTTGGAAGCCGGGCAGGGGGATGGCCATCCAGAGGAAGAAGAAGGGGAAAGCTGTTTTAAGCGCGTACCTGAAGCCCCAGTAACACCACACCATTCCGGAGAGGATGAAAGGAATAGCTCCAATGGCAAGGCGTGGCTGCTGAGTGCGGGCTGATATGGCGCAGAGAAGACCGCCGAGTATCGTAAACCAAATGCCGTGCAGGGAGGGTTTGATGGCTTCTTCTTTCAGGGAGCGGCATGCGTGAATGAGCATCCAGACGCTCAGAAGGGGAACCATCCAGCCGTGTTCGTAATCAGTCTGCGAGTTCCATGATGATTTCAGCCAGATGAGAGCCGTGTAATGACCTTCTAGGAAACCGTAATAAAATCCTAAAAATGCTATAGCTGTAAGCAAGTATAAGGAGATGTATATCCAATCGGTTGATGGTAAGTTTAATAGCTTGCTTTGGTTTTCGGCTTTCATGTGGCTCCCGTAAAAAAAATGCTGGTTTTCGTGCTTTTAGTATTGCATTTTTTGTAAAAATGTCAAGAATAGACGTGCATTCATTACCTCCTGTATTCATGAAAATCATCAGTGGAACAGCACATCCCCAGTTAGCCAAAGACATAGCTGATCAGTTGGGCCTGCCCCTTTGTGATGCTTCTGTTAACACCTTCCCCGACGGTGAGAGCTTTGTTCAGATTAATGAGTCCATTCGCGGTGAGGACGTCTTCATCGTGCAGCCGACCTGCCCGCCCACCAATCATAATCTGATGGAGCTGCTTGTTATGGTAGATGCCGTGCGTCGCGCGAGTGCCAGCCGAATTACAGCAGTGATGCCTTTCTATGGCTATGCTCGTCAGGATCGCAAGGATAAGCCCAGAGTGCCCATCACCTCCAAGCTTGTGGCTAACCTGCTCACAGCTGCCGGTGTGAACCGCGTGCTTACGATGGATTTGCATGCCGCTCAGATTCAGGGCTTCTTTGAGATTCCCGTGGATCACCTTTACTCTCTCCCCGTGCTTATCAAGCACCTCAAGGAGAAATATGTGAAGGATATTAACAACCTCGTGGTGGTTTCCCCTGATATCGGCGGTGTGAAGACGGCCAAGAGCTATGCCAACATTCTCGGTACGGATTTGGCTATCGTTGCTAAGCAGCGTATTTCCGCCACGGAGGTGAACGCTCATGCGCTCATCGGTAATGTGGAAGGTAAGGACGTGCTGCTGGTGGACGATATGACGGAGTCCGGCGGTACCCTTTGCGCTGCTGCTAAGATTCTGAAGGAGCACGGCGCTGCCCGTATTTTCGCTGGCGTATCCCACGCTGTGCTGAATGATAAGGCTCGTGCTCGCATTACGGAGAGCCCGCTTGAGTGTCTGCTGACCTCTGACTCTGTGCCGATGGCCAGCGGTTGCGAGCATGTGGATACCGTGAGCATCGCTCCGCTGTTTGCTCAGGCTATTCAGAATATTCACAATAACGCTTCCGTAACTCACCTCTTCGATATCTGAAGAAAGGTGGTTTGATTTTTGTGCGGCCCGGTCTTGCAATGCAAGGTCGGGCCGTTCTGTGTTATTTGCCTTAATGACGATGAACTTTTACGTTGACATAGCTCTAGGTATGCGTTAGAATAGCCCCATGGCTGGAGTAACCCTTAAAGGCAAAGAGAATCTCACCCCCATACCTTCACTGTACTTGCCGAACCGTGTGACCTCGGCGGTGCTGAAAGAACTGGAGCTGGCACTTGGTGGCCAGCGTGCGGTAGTGTATATGGTAGAGGAGGTGCTGACTCCCGAGCCGGATGTGGCGCGTATGCTGAAGCGCCGCCAAACATTGACTTTCAATTTCCGCAAAGCGAATGTAAAAACGCTTCGTGAACAGTTGCTGGATGCTCTGCGGGCAGGTCAGCATGTTGTATTTGTGCCCGGTAAGCCGAACCGCACCATGGGCTGTATTTCTGATGTGCCGATGCCCTTCATGATGCAGTTGGCCGCTCTGCATATCTCACCGGTGCCGGTGTTTGTCGGTATGTATCGCGAGAGCTTGTGGCGCACATTCTGCACGGATAAGACGGCTGATGCCATCGTCATTAGTGTGCTGCCTAAGCTGAGCCCTGGTCCGCTTACCGGTGAGCGTGTTCTGGAAGCTTGGCTTTCTGCCTCGGCTGATGAGTTTGCCGACCGTCCGCTGATGCAGGCCTCCGTGGCCCGCCTGCTGGTGGAAGGACTTCGCAAGAATGCCAAGACCGAGCTTATTGACGGCATGGATGGCTCTCGCCTGCCCTTCTATAAGGTGCTGGGTGTGGCTATGGCACTGGCCAAGGAGCTTAAGAAGATGAATACGGGCCGCCGCTTGGGTATTCTTCTGCCTCCGGGTAAGGGTGGTGTCATTGCTAACTATGCCTGTATTCTGGCCGGTATCGTTCCGGTGAATATTAATTACACCTCATCCGAGTCCGCCTTTGAAAGTATCGTGCGTCAGAGTGGTATAACTCGATTTATTTCTGCTCGCACTTTTATGAGCAAGCTGCCGCAGTTCCCTTGGCCTAAGGGGGATGCTATCATTCATCTGGACAAGACTCTGAAGGGCATTGGTATGGCTAAGATTGCTGCGTGGGTGGCATTTGCCCGCATGGCTCCCATGCCTCTTGTGAATTCTCGCTTTAAGCTGGATGCTTATAGTGGTGATGATGAAGCGGCTCTGCTGTTCACTTCCGGTTCATCCGGTGAGCCTAAGGGCGTGGCTCTTACGCACCGCATGATTGTGGCGAATGTGACCCAGCTTCTCAGTAAGGTGTATCTGGAGCCCGGTCATAAGTTCCTGTGCAGCCTGCCGATTTTCCATAGCTTCGGTCTTACCATTAGCACGATGCTGCCCGCGCTGTACGGCTTCGGCATGGTGACCTATCCTTCCCCTCTGGAGGCAAAGAAGCTGAACGAGCTCATCGAGGAGCACGAGATTGCACTCGTGGTTTCCACTCCCACCTTCGCCCGCAGTATGCTGCGCCGTGCCTCTGCTGGTACCTACAAGACGGTGAAGTACTTCGTGGTGGGCGCTGAGAAGCTGCAGAAGGCTGTGGCTGATGAGTTCGCTGAGAAGTGTAATCTTACTGTGCTGGAAGGCTATGGCCTTACGGAGACGGCTCCTGTGTGCTCAGTGAATCTGGATGACGCTGTTTCTACTCCTGAACAGCCTTACTTCGTGCCGGGTCGCCGCTTTGGCTCTGTGGGCCCCGTGCTGCCCGGCCTCGCAGTGCGCCTCACGGACCCTGATGATGACAGCGTGCGCCTGCCGTTGAATGAGCAGGGTATGATTTGGTTTAAGGGCGCTAACGTCTTTAAGGGCTACATCGGCCGTGAAGATTTAAATGCTGAAATCTTCCGTGATGGTTGGTTCAAGACGGGTGATCTCGGTAAGCTGGATCTTAATGGATTCCTGACGCTGGGTGGCCGCCGTTCCCGCTTCTCTAAGGTAGCCGGTGAGATGGTGCCCCACGAAGTGGTGGAGGACGCCATTGAGAGTTTTGTGGAGAAGCCGGAAGGCTTCACCGGCCGTGCAGTAGCAGTAATGGGCGTGCCTGATGCTCAGAAGGGTGAAGCACTGGTGCTTCTCTCCTGCCTGCACACAGCTCATCTTCCTCAGGCTCTGGATGAAATCCGTGCTCACATGGTGGAGCAGGGCTTGCCGCGCCTGTGGTGCCCCCGTGAAATTATACCGGTTGAAACCATTCCCGTGCTGCCTACCGGCAAGATGGATTTGCGCGGATGCCAGATGTTGGCTAACGAAGCTCTTGGCCTGCAATAACTTGCTCCGCGAACAAACGATATGATGCCCCCCATGCTCAGGAAGGTGTGCGCCGCAGCGGCCGTATGGGTGCTGCCTGCCAAGTACACCCGCAGTTCTCCTCCGCCCACGCAGGAAGAGGCCCCATCCGTGGCTGATACTTGTGAGGTGGAGGGTGTGCAGAATCTTTACCGTATCAGCCCGGAGCTTTACCGCTCCGGGCAGCCTACTCCTCAGGGCTTCACTAATCTGCAGGAGATGGGTATCCGCACTATTCTCAACATGCGAGAGTACCACAAGGATGAACGTAAGGCTCGCCATACGAACCTTAAGTTGCTTTCCTATCCTGTGGCAGCGGGTGAAGTAAAGGAGGAGGATGTAGAGAACTGCCTGCGCATGATGAAGTCCGCGCCCAAGCCTATCGTTATCCACTGCTGGCATGGCAGTGATAGAACGGGTATTATTGTGGCGGCATACCGCATCATCTATGAAGGATGGAGCGTGGCGCAGGCTGAGGCTGAGTTCCGCATGGCCCGCTATGGCCACCATGATTTCTGGTATGGAAACTTGGTGGTGCTTCTGCGCAGCACGGATTGGGCAGCTATGAAGGCTCGCTTGGAAGCTGAATAAACTCTGATACTGCCATGAAACGCGCGCTCCTCGGCCTGCTTCTTCTTGCGGTGAGTTCTTGTGTGATGCCGTGCGGGGCTGCTGCTGCACCGGTGCAGCCGGTCGCTGCTCAGGCCATGAGGCTTGAAGGCGTGGAGAACCTTCATCGCGTGAATGATGTGTTGTACCGCTCCGCCCAGCCCACGTCTCAGGGATTCTCTAACCTTTATGCCAAGGGGGTGCGTAGTGTGCTGAATCTGCGTGAGTATCACCGTGATACGCGCAAGGCTCGCCACACAAACTTGCACCTGATGGCATACCCCGTGGCTGCCGGCGAGGTGACTGAGGCGGATATTGAAAACTGCCTGCGCCTGATAGCCGGTGCACCCAAGCCGGTGCTGGTGCACTGTTGGCATGGCAGTGACCGCACGGGTATTATCGTGGCGGCGTACCGCATTATATATGAAAACTGGAGCGTGGCTCAGGCTGAGGCAGAGTTCTGCCGTGATGAATACGGTCACCACGAGTTCTGGTACAGAAACCTCGTGCGGCTGCTGCGCAGTACGGATTGGGCGGCCATGAAAGCCCGCCTTACGCGCTGATTGCTCTTTCCCCCTTTTTTTGAGGCGCCTCTCTTATGCCTTCGGCGTGACTGTCACGATGGTGCGTGTGGCCGCCGGGCTAAGCAGGTTCGCGATGAAGCTGTTCATTTGCTCCGGAGTAATGCCACGCAGGCGCTGCGGCAGCATTTCGCTGTAATCCGGAGGCAGGCCGAGCAGGGTGTCTACGGCCATGGCTGAGCATAACTTACCTGCAGACTGTGAAGCCAGCAGTCGAGAGGTGAGCACCGTGGCCCTAGCTCTTTCCAGCGCATCCTCCGGCATGCCTTCTTTGGCAAGGCGCTCCAGTACGCCCATAAGGGCCGTGCGGGCTTCAGGCATGCTCCTGGGGGCGGTGCCGAGGTAGAAGTACATGCAGCCGGCATCCGTGCCAAGCAGTACGGCCGAGGCGGCATAGTATGCCAGCCCGCGCTGCTCTCGGATTTCACCGAAGATAGGCCCTGCCATATCACGGCACCACTCATCGAAGAGCAGAAGCATGGGCAGCTCTTCGGCGGTTGCCGTGAGCCCGGGGATAGCCATGGCGAGCACGGCCTGCTCCTTATCGCAGGTGACGGTGAGATCCGCGGCCTGTTGGGGTGGGGTGGCAGTAAGCTCAGCCGGTGCACCGGAGGGCATTTCGGTAAAGAGTTCCTTCACGGTCTCTCGAATGGAGGCGGAATCAAAATCACCACTGATAGCGAGCACCGCGTTCTTAGCGCACATGATGCGGCTGAGCTGCTGCAGCAGGTTTTCTCTAGTGAGGGATTGCACGCTTTCCACGGTGCCGTCCGGGTGGTTTCCATAGGAATGGGGCCCGAAGCAAGCCCGGCGTAAGCGGAGGAAGGCCACGGCGGCGGGGTCTTCCTCGCTGTCCAGAATATCCGCTATCAAGTCTTCCCTTGCGGTGTTGACAGCGTCCTCCGGCAGGGTGGGGTGCAGGGCCGCGTCTGCCAGCAGGCTCAGCATGGTGTCGGCATCTTCTGCCAGTGAGCGGGCCTTGAGCATGAGTGTGTTATTTCCGGCTGTGCAGGAGATGGAGCCGCCCATGTTCTCAGCTTCATCCGCAAGCTCGGCGGCACTGCGCGTGGTGGTGCCCTTCAGAAGGCATTCGGCCAGCAGGGTGTTGATGCCGGCGGTCTGCTCGTTTTCAGAGCGGCAGCCTGCTCCAAGGCACAGAGTGGTGGTTACCAGCGGCACGCGCTTATCTTCCCGCAGTACGAGTCGCAGGCCATTCGGCAGCTGTTCCACCACAGGGGTGGGCAGGGTGGCGGCAGCGTCTGAATCCGCCTCAGCGGAGTTGGTGCCGATGGGATCCACGCTCACTTCGGTGAGGCGTTCGGGGGTGAGATAGGTGGCTGCCACACGGGCCAAATCTGCCGGGGTGACGCGGCTGAGCGCTTCAGCCCATTCCTCGCCGGAGTTCGGGTTTTGTGAGTGGTGCCAGCTGATGCCGAGAAGGGTGGCGCGCCCTTGCACGGTAGAAAGGTTTTTCAAGCGCTGAGCGCGCAGCTGGCGCAGGGCCCGGCTGATGCCTTGGGTGAAGTCCGCTTCCGGAAGGGTGGTGACGTAATCCAGAAGGGCGTCTCTGAGCTCATCACGCTGGGCGCGCTCCACATCGGCCTCGATGACGAAGGCACCTTCACCTTGCTTGGCGGGCAGGATGGACGTGTTCGTATCATGTGCGAGAGCGCGCTCGTCATGGAAGGTTTTGTAAAGCCATGCCGCGCGGCCATCACCCAGCACGGAGGAAAGCACGGAGAGGGCTGCGGCATCAGGGTGCTGAGTGGAGGGGATGCGCCAAGCCAGCATCAGGGTGCTGGTGGGCTGGGCAAACTCGCGGCGCTCCAAGCGGCGGCCCCACTGGCGGGGCTCCTGCACGGTTTGCACGGGCTGAGCCGGGGCGGAGCACACGTCCGCCACTTCTTCCTCCAGCGCGCGGAAAAGCTCCTGCGGCTCCACATCACCCACCACGCACACGAACATGTTTCCGGGAGTGTAGCGGCTGCGGTGGTATTCCAGCATGTCGGCATGGGTGAGAGAATCAAAGCGCTTCTGCTCACCGATGACGGGCAGGCGCCGGGGGTGCACGCGGAACAGGGTGCTGATGAGTGCGAGGTAAGAGGCATCACGCGGGTCATCATTGTACATGGTCATTTCACGGCGTATCACCTCGCGCTCCTTTTCGAACTCTTCCTTCGGGAAGCTGGGGTGGTACACGAGGCGCGTCAGAATATGAAGGAACTCGCGCCAGTGGCCAGAGGGGCCGTCTATGTGGTACACGGTGCGGTCCGTGCTGGTATAGGCATTCCAAAGGCCGCCGAGGGAAGCCACCTCTTCATTCAACTGCTGAGCGCTGTGTTCATCCGTGCCCTTGAAAACCATGTGTTCCAGAAGGTGGGAGATACCGGCTCCGCTGTGAGGGCCCTCATGTTCTGAGCCTGTTTGTACCCATACCTGCACACTCACCACGGGAAAAGCTTTCTGGCGGCTCACCACGGCGGTGAGCCCGTTCTTGCATGTGTATACCTCTGCCTGCATGGGAGTTATTCTACTCCCTGTTTTTACGCAAGGCAATTTGAAAATGCTTCATGCAGCTTTTTTGCATTACAGGTGTTCGAATGATGAAAATGACGCACTGCGCAGCGTAAGTTGCTTATAATGCCGTAGAAATGGTTTGACAACTCGTGACGCTCATGCTAGTGTTTCACAACTTTTTTTAACCCCATCATATTATGTCTATCGTTAAATTCTACAAGGAGGAGCACCAAGTGCCCCTTGAGATGCACAAGGTTCGCGTGGTTCAGAAGCTTTTCCTGCCTCCGGTGGAGCAGCGTGTGGAGCTTCTGAAGCAGGCCGGTAACAATACTTTCCTCCTTCAGAATAAGGACGTGTTCATGGACATGCTCACCGATTCCGGTGTGAACGCCATGAGTGATAATCAGGTGGCCGCTTCCATGCAGGCTGACGACTCCTACGCCGGTTCCGAGACCTTCAACCGCCTTTCCCGCGTCATCGAACAGGTGTTCGGCACCAAGTACTTCCTGCCCGCTCACCAGGGCCGCGCTTGTGAGAACATTCTCGCCGAGACCTTCGTGAAGGAGGGCGACGTGGTACCCATGAACTTCCACTTCACCACCACCAAGGCTCACATCACCCGTAAGGGCGGCCGCGTGGAGGAGCTCATCATCGCTGAGGGCCTGGACCCGAACTTGGACCTGCCCTTCAAGGGCAACTTCGACATTCCCCGCCTGCGCGCCCTCATTGAGGAGGTAGGCCCCGAGCACGTTCCCTTCGTGCGTATCGAAGCCGGTACGAACCTTATCGGTGGTCAGCCCCTTTCCATGGAGAACATGCTGGAGGTGGCCGCTGTCTGTAAGGAATACGGCGTGATGACTGTTCTGGACGCCTCCCTTCTGCAGGATAACCTGTACTTCATCAAGACCCGTGAGGCCGCTGCCAAGGATATGACCGTGGCGGAAATCATCCGTAAGCTGGCGGACGCCATGGATCTCATCTACTTCTCCAGCCGTAAGCTCGGCTTCGCTCGCGGTGGTGCTATCATCTCCAACAACGAGAGCCTCATCCTGAAGATGAAGGCCTTCATCCCCCTCTACGAAGGCTTCCTTACCTACGGTGGTATGGAGGTGCGCGCCATGGAGGCCATGGCTATCGGCCTTCTGGAGACTCTGGACGAGGAAATCATTAACCAGGGCCCCATCTTCATTGAGTACCTCGTGAAGGAACTCTCTGATTACGGCGTGCCCATGGTGAAGCCCGCCGGCGGCCTTGGTGCCCACATCAATGCCTCCGAGTTCCTGCCGAACATCCCCCACGAGCAGTACCCCGCCGGTGCTCTTGCCACGGCTCTTTACATCGCCGGTGGTATCCGTGGTATGGAGCGTGGCTCCCTCTCCGAGCAGCGTAACCCCGATGGCTCCGAGAACTACGCCGAGCTTGAGCTTGTGCGCCTTGCCTGCCCCCGCCGTGTGTTCACCCTTTCTCAGGTCAAGTACTGCGCTGACCGCGTGAAGTGGTTGTATGACAACCGTCACCTCATCGGTGGTCTTAAGTGGGTGGAAGAGCCGGAAGTGCTTCGCTTCTTCTTCGGCCGCCTTCAGCCCCTCAGCGACTGGCAGGAGCAGCTTGCCGCTAAGTTCCGCGCAGACTTCGGCGAGAGCCTGTAAAATCGGCCCCGCTGCATAAGCGCCCCCTTTTGCAAGCCGCAGTTCCCTCACAGGAGCTGCGGCTTTTTCTGTACGACCGACGCGATGTGCGCACTGCGGTGAAAGTCCGCGCGGAGCCGCGATGATGCGGAATCCCAGACCTGAAGAACAACTGCGGGGAGGTAACAAACCGTGGGAAAGGAAGTTCGAGGGGAAATCCCGACT
>JAFWZG010000086.1 GCA_017517385.1 Akkermansia sp. | reverse complement strand
GGCAAGGTGGACGGCGTGAATGGTCGCAAGACCAAAGCCGCCGCCCAGGAGTGGCAGAACGATGCCGAACGCATCAAGGCTGAAATCGGCAGCTTCGATGAGCGCTCCGAGCGTAATATCGCCACACTTACGCCCGAGACTCAGCGAGCCGCCCGCATCTGGCTCAAAGCCGCTAAGGCAGTAGCCGATGCCGAGGGCTACGATGTACGCATCATCTGTGGTACTCGCACCTATGCCGAGCAGGATGCGCTCTATCGCAAGCGCCCGCGCGTGACCAAAGCACGCGGTGGCCAGAGCATGCACAACTTCGGCATTGCTTGGGATATCGGTATCTTCCGGGGCAAAGAATACATTGGCGACCATGCCCTTTACACGAAAGTAGGCAAGCTCTACAATCAGGTGCCGGGCATCACCTGGGGTGGTACGTGGAAGTCCTTTGTGGATGAACCGCACTACCAGCTCGAAAAGTACAGCAGCAGCTCCGCTGCCCGCAACGCTTTTGAGGTATGAGTGCAAAAGGTCTGTTTACTCGCGGCTTCACCGAGGGGGAAGTGAAGCAGATACAGGCGACCGCCAAGAAGATGCTTCTGGAGGGTAAAACCCTCATGAGCTGGAACGATGGCAGCACGTCTGTGAGTAAACAGTTCGCTATGCCCGTGGCAGATGTGCTGGATGAATGTGCCTATGCGCTTCGATACTTCGAGCGACAGGCTCAGGATTCCGGCACATCTGACCATCATGCTTCCCTCAGCCATGTTGCATGGCGTTTACCCCATTAACCCTCATTTGCTCGTATGAACTTCCTGCAACGCCTCGCTGCTCGCATCTTCTTTGGTTCGCATTCAGTCTTTGAATCCGCCAACCGTTCACCCCGGCGTGCAGAAGTTCCCGGAAGTGGCCCGCGCGACACTTCGCTCGACCTGACTCCCGGAGTCCGTTCTGAGCTGGTGCGCCGGAGCCGCTATCTGGTGAAAAACTCCGGCTTTTTGCAGGAGATTGTGGGCAGCATGGCCATGTACTCCATCGGTGATGGAATCATGCCTCAGCCCGCCAGCAAGGATGCAGCATGGAACAAGCAAGCTCTCGACTACTTCAACCGCTGGGCAAGGCATGCGGAAATCACCGGGCGATTCAATCTTGTTACCTGCCAATACCTCGCCTGTATGGCTCTGGAAGTAGATGGCGAGATGTTCATCCTGAAAACCGAGGAGGACGGAGTGCCGAAGATTCAGCTTATCGAGACGCACCGAATCGGCAGCACTGAGGAAGACACCACCGAATGCACCATCCATTGATGGCATCCGCGTAAACGACCTCGGCAAGCCGCTTTCCTACCGTCTTTTGTTGGATAACGGCAACCATCGCGACCTCGCCGCTCGGGATGTCCTGCACCTCTTCACTCCCATGTCTATCTCCCAAATGCGGGGGTATCCGACCATTCAGCACAGTATCAACCACATGCTGGATGTTGCTGAGTTGCTGGCTCTCGAAAAGCATGCTGTTAAGGATAACGCCGACATCTCGCGAGTCCTCAAAACCAGCCCAGGGCAAACGCATTGGTGAATATGACACTTCATCATGTCATAAAATTCATATTATATATCAATAATATTGAACTGATATAATATGACATTGTTTAATTGTGCGATGATTGTATATATGATATATTAAGCTTCCTTTTCCGATTATTGTATAGTATAATATGCGCATGTATAATCTTATTAAACACATGTCGCAAGTAAGTGATTTCAGGGACGGTTTTAACCTTAAACATAAGCTTGTTGATATATTAACTATTGCT
>JAFWZG010000085.1 GCA_017517385.1 Akkermansia sp. | reverse complement strand
CTACGAGGGACTGAGCATTCTCGCGAGCGCGGGTCTCAGCCTCCTGCACCTGACGTTCGGCTGCTGTCCGAGCGTTATCTACGAGGGACTGAGCATTCTCGCGAGCGCGGGTCTCAGCCTCCTGTACCTGACGTTGGGCTTCTTCACGAGCGGCTTTTACCTGAGCTTCGGCTTCTGTCCGAGCGTTATCTACGAGGGACTGAGCATTTTCGCGAGCGCGTTCCACAGCCTCCTGTACCTGACGTTGGGCTTCCTCACGAGCGGCTTTAACCTGAGCTTCGGCCTCCTGCTGAGCAGCGGCTACGAGGGTCTGAGCATTTTCACGAGCGCGCTGTTCAGCCTCCTGCACGAGGCGAATAGCGAAGGCCTCCTGCTGATCCAGCTGGTACTGGTGATAGGTGTAGCCTCCGGCAGTCAGAATGGCCAGTGAGCTGATGATGGTGGGCATGACCCACTTTCGTTTTTTAGGAGCGGGGGCAGGGGCCTCGGGCTGAGTTTCTTCAGGTGTTACGGTAGGGGCTATGATAGTGTTTTCCTCACAGCTAACAGTTTTGTCCTTATTTATTGAATCTTTCATGATATCTTATAGTGATACTGTATGATATGTATGATACATTTAGGGCGTTATAAGTTCAAGAAAAAGGTTAGAAAGTGTCACAATTATTTGTGGCAGCGGTCGCAGCTGGTGGGCAACTGGCGGGAGCGGTGGCAGTTTAGGCAGCTTTGCATGGTGTGGGGAAGCTGCTTATCCGGGTCCGGGTGACATTCGCTGCAGGTGTGGCCGGCGGCGGTATGCTGGTCGTGGTGGAAGGAGATGGTATCCGGCAATGGGGCGCGGCGCACCCAGCGCAGGGGCTCACCGGTATGGGCCGGGTGGTCAGGATTTGCCGCGGCGTGCAGGGGGAGCAGGCGGGAATCTGAGGCGAGGATGTGCCTGTGGCAGTCCAAGCAGGTGCCGGAGGTGGGGCGGCCGGCTCCGGCGGCGTGGTGTGCAGTGGCATGGCAGGCTCGGCAATCCATGTTTGCCTTCTCTGCTGCTGTGTGGCTGCTGTGGGTGAAGGGTAGGGGCTGAACGGGCTCGTGCGGGCGGCAGCAATACGCGTAGCGGTACAGGAGAATGCCGACCAGCAGAGCCATGGTGAGAAGCCCCCACACAAGCGCGGCGGCATTGTGTGGGGGCCGGTTAAACATGGTTTAGTTTAGCTGGAGAGGCTGAAAATTACAGCTTCTCGATGGTGATGTTGCCGTAGGAATCCCGCTTGCTGCCCATGTTAAAGATGACATAGAGCTGCGGATTTCTTACAGTGGCGGGCACCTCCAGAGTGTAGTTATTATTACTATGGCGGTGGCCGGTGGAGCCGACATGGCGGTCTTCAGCCACGAGGCGATTTCCGTCAAAGAGCTGTACGGCGGCAATTCTCAGGGCTTCTGTGCCCCTAGTATAGGTGAAGGTCACTTTGTACTTACCGGCGGCACTAATGGGGATATCTCCGTGCACCTGAATGGGGGTGGCGTCATCCGGCAGGGTGCCGGGGCTCCAGCCCTGAATGAGGTTCAGCTCGCTCACCCAGAGGCGTGCGGCATCCGTGGCGGACTGGCCAAGGATACTATCCGGGTTCAGCTCGCGGAGGCGGCTAATCATTTCGCGGAGTTCTGCTTGGCGCCGGACACCGCCGTGGCGGTGCAGAAGGCCGATGCAGATGCAGCATACCTGCTGTTTCTGATCCGTGGTGAGCAGCGGGTTTTCCAGTAGCTCTTTCATTTCCGCCAGAGAGGCTTCCCAGTCCTTGGTGCCGGCAATCTGGATGGCGGTATCATAGAGGTTCAGGCCTGCGATACGGCGCATGCCGGAGGCATCATCCGGGTCTGCCTGCTCAATGAGGCGTGCGATGTTATTCGGGCGGTTGATGCCGGGCACGGCGGATGCCTGTCCGAGCAGGCGGGCGCGCTCTACACCCTGTACGCTTTCCGCCTGAGCCATCAGCTCACGCTGGCGGGCAGCGGCGCTCATGGCTTCACGGATTCTGGCGGCCACGGCAGCGGGGTTATTGCGCTCCGAGCGGCGAATGCAGATATCCGTGAGGCGCTGGCCGCTCTTGCTATACAGGATGATGGCCGGGTATACATTCGGGAAGCTGAGATCCAGATTTCCGAAGCGGGCCTTGTTGGCATCATGCTCCTCTTTGGGGGTGACATTCGGCACGCCGAGCGTCATGACGACGGCGTTGCCGAGAGCGGCAGTAACGCCGGGGTCTGCCAGCATGGCATCAGCTGTGCTCTTGCTGGTGCGGTCCCAGTCCGTGGCGTACATGACGATGGCATAGCCGTCATCCGTGAGGAGGGGAGCAGCCTGCTCTACTGTCTCGGCGGTCTGGTAAGCTCCTGCGGTGAGCGGAGCCAGAGCCAGGGCGAGGGCGAAGAAACGATTGGTGAGTTTCATGTTATGTAAAATGGGGTTAGGGATCAGGCTGCCTGGTTGCCGTAAATGTAGATACCGTTGAGGTGGAAGAACTCAGGGCCGCCTCTGCGCAGGATACGCACATACTTGGCCAGCGGGAGTTTATCTCCAAGGTCCACGCGCATGACTCTGCCGTTGCAGTTGCCAAGCTCCTTCACGTCCGTCCAATCGGTGCCGTTTTCGGACACCTGAATGACCATGTTATTGCAGCGGTGGATATTGCCGGGGGAAAGGACGAGGACAACGCCCGTCACATTCACCTGGCGGGGCAACTGTACTGCGACGTAGGCATCCTTATCCTTATCGGTGTGGAAGGTGCCACCATGGGACAGGAGAAGGCCCGGGTGCTCATGCGGCTTATCCCAGCGGGAGGTGGAGCTCATCCATGTGAGGCCACCTTCGGAGGCAAGCTTGCCGGGGAAGGGCTCGAAGGTGGGCATATTCACACCGGTGTTCACGTGGCCCATGTCCTCAATCATGCGACCGATGGACTGGAAGGAGGTGAGGTCACGATTTTTCTCAGCAGAAAGTACGGCCGGAGAGAGCAGGGTGATGCGTTCCTCAGCGGTCATATTGTCGTTCTTGCCGATGGCAGATACCATGGCCTGAGTGAGGAGGCCCTTGCCGCGGTTATCCATGCGGTCGCCGAGGGTGTTGCCCCAGTTCAGGATGGCGGGAGCGTACTTGGAATTGCCGATGAGGGTGCTGAGTACCTCCGTGTAATAGGCGCAGAGGGCCTCAGGCTGAGCAGGGTTCAGGCCGAGGGCCTCAATCTGCTTGTTCGCCAAGCGTTCAATGTGCCAGCGGTCCGGGCCCATGGTGTCAATGCTCTGCCAGAAGCTCAGGAAGGCCTTGCGCAGGCGCTCGGGGGAATCAGCCATGGCTTTGGCCATGCCGTCCACCATGCCCTTCTGCATGATTTCGAAGGCTATTTCCGGGTACAGGGGGACGAGGTGAGTGCAGACGGCTGTATTCAGCTGTTCCCAGCAATCAGCGGAAGCCTCGCTTTCCGTGAGGGCTTCCATCCATTCACGCCAAGCCATCCAGTTGCGCGGCTGAGTGCGCAGGGAGCGCTCGTAGCAGCTGATGGCAGCGGTGAGGTCACCGGCGTCCATTTTGATCCCGGCCAGCACACGCCAAGCGTTGGAAAGACCGGTCTGCTCCTTCTGTTCCTCGGAGTAAAGCTCCGTGGCGGAATGCAGGGAGGAGTATGAGTGCACGCTGCGGAATACCTGCCAATGCAGGCCGCGGTCCCAGCTCAAGGAGTAGGCGGGAGTCCACTTGTCACCCACGAGCACGAGGAAGGCACAGTGGCCTGGCTCACCCATGGTCATGGCCGGTACACCGTTGGCCAGAGCGGCAAAGGCACCGAAGTGGGAAAGGCTGCCGCACACACCGCCGACGTGGAAGGTCATGGCCTCGCGGTTGTCTCCGAGAACACCTTCGAAGGGCGCGTAGTACAGGGGGCCATGGATGGAATCACCATAGATGTTATTCAGGCGGTAGGAGCAGCGCCAGCAGGAGCCGCTGTAGCGGTCTGCGGGCAGACTCATATTTTCTTGGGCCCAGGCGAGACTGGAGATGCTGCCGTACGGGTTATCACCCTTGCAGCCGCACACCATGCGGCGCTGCCACATGGGCAGGGTATCGAACACGGTGTTGAGGCGGCCTTCTTTCCATGACTGGATGTAGAAATTAGCGCGTTCTACGGCATCTGCTATGTTCCATGAGGATTTGGCGTACTCCAGTGCGGTGGCTGTGGCGATACTGCGTACCATGGGATTACGCACCATGTCCGGATTATCCTTGGAAATCAGCTTAAGAATGGCCAGTGCCATACCGGGGCGTACACACTCACCACTGAAGGCGAACTCACTGAGCCACTCGGGGTCATCACCGAGGCGCTCCATGAGTTTTGCGCCGCCCTTGCCGGCAGCACTCTGGCTGAAGAGGTGATCGGCGGCGATTTCCGTCTCCAATCGGGAAATCTTAGTTTCGAGTTGATTTACCTGATAGGCTAAAGCAGCGGGGAGCTCGGCTCCTTCAGGTATGTTGGAGCGGATGGCGGCAAGCTCGTTTTTGAGCTTCTCGAGGTCAGCGTTACGCTTCTCGACGGCTTTGGCTTCGTCCTCCAGATTTCTCAGCTCAGCATCAGCCACAACCCACTGGGCCAGCAGCAGGCGATTTTCAGGCTTAGTGATGAACTCTGCTACTGCGGCGTCAGACATGTTGCCCACGCGAGTCATGATTTCCGCAGCTACTTTATCTCGCACGGCTGCACAGTCCACCCACTCAGCACCGCGGATGATGCCGATGGGGGCACGCCTTGCGGTTGCGGGCTTGTTGCTGCTGCTCTGAGAGCCGAGCAGACCTTCATAAAGGTCGGGTTTAATGGCATAGGTGGCGCCTGCTGCAATCAGTAGGACCAGTGCCGTTTTTACTATGGTTCCTGCTTTCATATGTTAAAGTGAGTCATTTTCCCGGTATGGGAAGCACATACAGTTTACCTATTATATTGGGTGACTGCAAGCAAAAAAAGCGCGCAGGGGATATTCCCCATACGTGTCCCAAAGATTTGGGACACGCGTATTTACGATTTTTGATTTACGAATTACGAATTAAGGATTAGCGGCTAACGCCGGATATTGGATAACTGAACGCTTACTGCTGATGGTTAGGTTCGTGATACCTCTGCGCAGAAATAAAAGCAGAATACGCTGACTATATGTCGTTTGGTGCCCCGTTTCTGTAATCTTTGGGACACATGTGGATATTCCTCTGCGCGCGTTTAAGGTTAATGGCCGTTATTTTTTCTCCATGCGGATGAAACCGGAGGCTTCCATCCAGCCATCCGTGCATTTGGCGGTAAGCCACACTTCCACGGTAGCACCCTGAGGAATGGTGGGTACCCGCAGCTCCACGCTCTTGGTGTCCTGCGTGGGCGGTATGGCGGCAGTGGCCACCACTTTGCCATTTTTTAATTCGTAAATCAACGTGTCCCAAATCTTTGGGACACGTATGGTGATTTTGAAGTATTGAAAAATAACGCCCGGCGGGTAAGGCCGGGCGAAAAGGGGGAGTGGGAAAGGTGGCTTTGCTATCAGGAGGGGGAGGTGATTTCCTCTTGCCGCTGGAGCTCTTGGATTTTTCGCTCGGCGGCAGCTGCCCGCGTTTCAGCCTCGGCAGCGGCGGTGGCTGCGGCCTGAGCTTGGCGTTGAGCTATCTGTTTTTCTCTGTTCAGGGTATCCAGTCTGGCTGCGATAAGCTGCAGGCGATGCTCGGCCTGAGTGGCTCGGGCGTTTGCCTGCTGAGCACGGAGCTGGTATGAGTGAGCATTTATTTGCAGGGCATGAGCTCTCTCTTGGAGGGTAGAGACGAGCTCTGCGAGCTGTTCCTGCTCGGCGAAGGCCGCGGTCAGCTCACGGGCGGATGCTTCAGCGCAGTACTCGGCTTGCTCAGCCATCATCTCAGCGGCCTCGGCGCGTGAGATTGCCTGAGAGGCGTGCCGCTGAGCAGTTAGAACTTGCGAGGATGCCTGCTCGGCGTATTGTTTGGCGGCTGCGAGTTGGCTTTGGGTGGTATCCAGCTGCTGCGAGAGTTCTGCAGCCTTCTGCTCGCTCTTTTGCAGAAGCGTGTATTGGTAATAGTAACCTCCGCTGATACCGGCGACGGCTACCGCTCCTACCAGCAGCCAGGGGAGATATTTGCAGCGGGGGATGAGGTCTGACAGTCGTTTGGCCGTGTTTCGGAAGGTGGATTTCAGGGCGGAAAATTTGTTTTGCGTGGCCATATATCAAGTGGGGGTGGATGATTATTGAGCACCGGCTGCGCGGAGCATATTGGCGCATTCGCGGTGGCCATTTGCTGTGGCTCGCTGCAAAGGCGTAGCTCCATTGCTGGTAGTGCAGTTCACATTGATGCCCGGCACAGCCAGAAGCATGCGTACGCACTCCTTGTGGCCCTGCTGAGCTGCCCAGTAGAGGGCTGTCTCTCCATCCTCATCTGCGTGGTTCACATTGATTTCCGGCACTGTGAGCAGCAGGCGCATGCATTCTGTGTGGCCGGAGATGGCAGATACCCAGAGAGGGGTGATATTATTCACATTCGGCGTGTTGACATCTGTGCCGGGGGCTGTAATCAGGAGGCGTACACAATCTACGTTGTTCTTATCTACCGCGAGAAAGAGTGCGCTGCGGCCGTTAGCATCCAGCGTTTCGGCAGTGGCTCCGGCTGTGAGCAGTGTTTGCAGGCGTTCGGCATCTCCAGAGGCGGAGGCGGCGAGAAGGGCTATGGAGTAGGTATCAGGCGTGACCCCCTGAGCTCTCAGCGCATTGGCTGCGTAATCCTTGCTGGCTCGCAGGAGGGTGGCCGCCTCTTTGTGTTTGTTTTGTTCTGCGATATCTACTGCATTTGCAGGAACTGTAATGCCGGGCATAGCCAGAAGGAGGCGTACGCATTCTGTGTTACCCTGTGCTGCTGCATAGTAAATGGGGGGATGGCCCTGACTATCACAGCAGTTGATGTCTATTCCCGGGGCTGCCAGAAGTACACGCACGGCTTCCATGTTTCCGGCCTGTATGGCCATTGTGAGCGGCGGCTGTCCATTCTCTCCGGGGATATTAGGATTCAGCCCGGGAATGGCTGTCAGTAGGCGTGCTCCATTTGTGTACCCCTTGCTGATGATGGGCGCTACCAGTGCGGGACCATAATACCACAGCCCGGTGCCGGCTATCAGGAGCAGCACGAGCATCAGCAACGGCAGCAAGCAGCCCCCTCTTCTCTGATGAGAAGCCGGTTTTGACGTAGTTGCGCTGCGGGGTTCTTGGCTAATGGGGATGTTTTCAATGCCGCTGACGGGTACTGAAAGTGTGTCCGGTATAGAACGTTTGTGGGGATATTGTGTGTGTGGCTGTGCCTCATAGTCCACGTTAATCGGTACTACCTTTCCGGAGACTTGGGTTGTAGATTTCGTTTTGTTGCCGAGGTCGGTTGCAGGGGCGGCGGATTGCCCGGGACTGTTGACCGGCATCGTGTCCGGCATGGCAGCGGGTGTGCCGGGAGTGCGGGAAATGAGTTGAGTGGTTGCACTGTTGCTTGCAGGCCTGTTGACCGGCATCGTCTCCGGCATGGCAGCGGGTGTGCCGGGAGTGCGGGGGATGACTCGAGTAGTGCCGCTGTTGTTTGCTGGCTCGTTGGCAGCGGGTGTGCCGGGAGTGCGGGGGATGACTCGAGTAGTGCCGCTGTTGTTTACAGGCTCGTTGGCAGCGGGTGTGCCGGGAGTGCGGGGGATGACTCGAGTAGTGCCGCTGTTGTTTACAGGCTCGTTGGCAGCGGGT
>JAFWZG010000016.1 GCA_017517385.1 Akkermansia sp. | reverse complement strand
GTCTTTTGAAAAAAGACCGACAACGCCCGGGGCATGATAAACCTTTGCGTAGAAAACGAAAGCACGCAGCATGGAATACTCGTGTCTTGGAACGTATTATGCTCGGCATTGAAGAGGAAATGCGTTGAGTTATTTCTGCATGCCTGTGTCATATTTCAAATGCGTCTGCCCTGTCCTACTACATGTTAAATTAGCAGGGGGCGAGCAAATTGCCACGAGCGCAGTGAGCCTTGCCTTTCGCTATAGTGGCTCGTCAATTTCACTTAAAGCAAGAAACCGCACCGGAAAGCAATCCGGCGCGGTTTCTTGCTGTTCATTTATGCCAAGGGCCGCGGGGTTCATCCTCCTTTTTTGTGACTTTTCCCAAGCGAGGTATCAGGTTCATCAAAATAATGCAGTTGAAAGAAGCCTTAATAAAGTTTTAATGAAAGCAGGGACAGAACAGGTTAAAACCAAAAGGGTAAAGATACGTTAATCAGCGCTCTGAATAGCATGGTCACAATGGAGAAGACGAGGATAGCCGCGTTCCACCATTTGTGGCCGGCTTTGATATGCAGGCAGCCCGCGGAAACAAGAATGCTGACAATGGGCGCTACAAAGGGAAAAACCAGCAAATGGAAGCCCAAGGTCGGATACGCGTCGCTGTAATTCACGGGGGCAAGAACATCCGGGATGGATGTCAGGCTGCACAGTATTCCCCTATACGCGCACCATACTACCCATAGTACGAAAAAAGCAACGTTGAATCTGTAGATGAATAACGCCATATTGTCTCCTCACTCATGTTAACACATATCGCCCGCGAATGCGCAGCAAAAAATGCGGAAAGAGAGATTTTTCTACACTAGGTCTGCCTGTGCGGGGAGGTGCTTCATGATGATGTTCAATCCTTTCGGCTGATGCTTGCCAGCGTGTAGAAAGGGCAGCCTCATGGAATCATAAATACCAACTGCATTCTTCCTGTAAACTTTTTAATTCCAAAGTGCTGCCGGAGGCGTCATTTGCCGGCATGGGTAAATCCGTCAGCCGGAAGAAGGCATCATACAGGGCGCTGCTTTCATGAAAGTGTTTTTCAAAGCGTTCCACAAAAGCCGCAAATGCCCCGGAAGGCGCTGAGGTGCCCACGGGAGAGTAGGGGCTAGAGGACTTCGTTTCAATAAACAGAATGAGAAGGATGATTTGCCCGGCCTCATTGCTGCTGCATAAGGTATTGAGAATATTCTCTGTCTCATGCTGTCCCCAGGCAGAGGCCATCCATGCCATGAGCATGTGAGCACGGGTGAACAGCTCAGCGGCCCCGCATTCAGGCAGCCAAGGGGAGGGGATGAGTGTATCATGCACGATGCGCCGCAGCTCGTCAATGATGCGTTCGTGCTGGTTCAGGGCGATTAGCTCCTCTCGCTCTCGCTCCAGCCATATCCATATGATGTCTTCCCACAACTGCCGTGCATAATCATCCTGAGGGGTGCGGAACAGCTGATAAAGTGGGCGCAGATACGCGCAACACTCCGCGGGCGTACCGGCAGGCAAGTGGCCGTTAAATACGCAGCACAGCTCATACCCCGTGAGCCCCACGCCTTGCTTCGCGATGATGTTACGCAGCAGCTCCTGACTTTCAGGGGGGGTAAAATCCTTATTCGGATCACTGAGGTAAAAACCGGGCATATATATGAGGAAGGCGGCAGCAAGAATTCCGGAGGAAGGGCGGAATGTGGGGAGGAATTATGAGTTGAGGGCTCGTAGGGCGAATATGAGGATTGGCAGCATGGCAATATAGGGCAGCAGTGCTACCAGATAAAGCACACAGTTCAGGCGTTTGCTGTTGCCGGGTATAGGCGTGCTGCGGAGCATGCAGCCCATCAGCGCGAAGGGGAGCCACAGCAGGGTGAACCAGAATCCCAGAAAAGGGGTGGTGAACCACCACGCCAGCGTGTAAAGGACGAGCGGTATATTCAGCTGCGCGTATATCCTCGGATTGGTGGTTAAGGAGGAGAGTATCCACAGGGAAACAGGCATCAGCAAGGTGCAGAGCCCCGTATAGAGCAAAAAGGGGAATGCGAGCAGATGCAACAGAGCGTTGAGCCCCAGCCATATACTGCTGAGAACGAGCCATGTTTTGCGAAGAACGATGTTCGTGTTGTCGGCCTGTGTCGTGCTCATGTTGTCGGGGGCTTTCTGTGAACCGGGCCATTATAGCGATTTCCGCCGCCTTGTGCAAGCTTAGACCGCTCATGTTGTGTGGTGTTTTGCTAGGAATGGCATAGATTTTCCTTCTACCGGGCTAATAGAGTGTGATAGAATGAGCGGCGATACAGAATACCCTCTATGATTTACATCGAAGAGTTTACCATCCTCACGCCTGAACAGGCGGAAAACTGGCTGAACAATAATTGCGACGCCCACTGCACGAAGCAGTATTATCCCTTCCGCGTGTTCGAGAGCCGCGTGCCCAAGCTGGAACTGGGCAATATCACCATTCTGTACGGTGGCAACGGCTCGGGGAAGACTACTCTGCTCAACCTCATGGCGGAAAAGCTGGGGCTGCCGCGCAGCACGCCTTACAACCGCACGCCCTTCTTCAGTGATTACGTGGAGATGTGCCGCTTGCGTATGGCGGGCGAAGACACGGGCTACCCCGAGAAAATCCCGTATGAAAGCCGTTTTATCGGCAGTGATGATGTATTCGAGCATATTCTGCGCTTGCGAGAACAGAATGATGCCCGCCACCTAGCCTCTGAACGTGCCGGGCGCCAATGGGGAGTGGAAGGCTACCGCCGCATGAAGCTAGACTCCTACGAACAAGGCGGTTATGATGCATTCCTCACTCACATGAAGGCCCGCCACAGCACGCGCAGCCGTTTTGTGCGGGAGCATGCTCAGGCGGCTGAGCGTGAATATTCGAACGGCGAGAGCGCTTTCATCTATTTTACTCAGGCCATTGCGGAGCGTGGGCTTTACCTGCTTGATGAACCGGAAAACAGCCTTTCGCCGAACCTCCAGCTGGACCTCGTGGAGTTCCTCTCCTCCAGCGCGGTGTGTGGGGCTCAGCTGGTTATTGCCACCCATTCGCCGCTGCTGCTCAGCATTCCCGGGGCCCGCATATATGATCTCGACCATCGTCCCATAGGTCTCCGCCCGTGGTACGAGCTGGAAAATGTGCGCCTCCTCTTTGATTTCTTTAATGAACACCGCGCCTTGTTTCTAGAATGATAGCAGGAAAGGCGGATTTCCCTGCTTAATCATCAGAGCATCTCTTTTTCGCAGAGCCTGCCGTCTTCCATCATCCAGATGTGGTCAAAGACATCCATGGCGCGGTGGTCATGAGTAACGACGAGCACAGCGGTATTGTGTGTATGAGCCACGTTTTTGAGCAGCTCCATTACCTTCCGCCCCATGTGGCTATCAAGGGCGGCTGTTGGTTCATCCGCCAGAAGCAGGCTTGGCTTATTGGCGAGAGCGCGAGCAATGGCTACGCGCTGCTGCTGCCCGCCGGAGAGCTGCTTGGGGAGAAATGACTTGCGGGCGGAGAGCTCGAAGTGTTCTAAAAGTTCTGCTGCGTATTGTTTGGATTCTCTTGTAGGGGCGTCATTTACCTCCATGGCGATACGGATGTTTTCCTCGGCGGTGAGGAATGGGAGCAGGTTGGCTTTCTGGAAGACGAAACCGATATTGTTGCGGCGAAAGTTTCGCACATTAACCTGATAGCCGTTATCGAAAACGCGTGTGCCGGCGATGGTTATTTTACCGGAACTTGGCGGCTGAATGAGCCCCAAGGTGGTCAGCAGCGTTGATTTGTCGGCCCCGGAAGGCCCCAGCAACGCTACGATTTCCCCCACATTCATGGAGAATGAGACATCATTGAGCGCATGAACAACTGTGTCTCCCTCGCCGTAGGTTTTAAAAAGATGCTCAGCAGATAAAGCAACCGTACTCATGATAATATTTCTCCCGCATTGGTGCGCATGGCTTTAATGATGCCGGCACAACTGGCCAAAACAGAGATGCCGATGACGATGCCGAACAGTACCCACAAATCAAAATTGATGAGAACACCCCGTCGTGGGAAGAAGGGATATACCCACTCACCGCAAAATCTGGCAATGCCAAATGCCAGAATGCCAATGAGGAGGGACTGCTGCATAATCATGCGGATGATAACGCCGTTGCGCGCGCCGATGAGTTTAAGCATGGCAATATCGTGCAATTTATCCAGCGTCAGGGTGTAAAGAATCAGCGTCATGACAACGGTGGATACAATGACGAGAATCGTGCGGAAAAGCAAAAGCTGTTTGCGGGAACGGGCCACAAAACCACTGAGCATGATTTCTCGCTGCTCATCTGCGGTATAAGCTGTCACATCCGGCATAGAGCGCAGTTTGTCCAGCACATCTTCAGCACTGTGGCCGGGCAATACTTTGACTAGAACCGCGCTGATTTGGCGGCCGGGAAGGGCAGCAGGGCGGATGGATTCACTCACCAGAGTATCCGCGTGATCCACCGAGGTGCTGCCGTGGGGCAGGGCATCAAAACGCTGCAGGCGCGATTGGCGCTCCAGACGAATGGCTTCAGCCGGTATATCCGCCTGTATGGCCATGGCATCATTCAGAGAAAGGAACACCATGGCATCACCGGAGGGGGAATTCATGCGCCCCGTAATACCCACTACGGTATAGGTATCCTTACCCAGCTTGAGAGTGCTGCCTAGGGGGAGTTTGGCTGATTTATCGGCCAGCATTTCATAATGCCCCGCTTGCAAGGCTCTCCCCTGAATAATGGGCAGCCAAGAGCCATCATCCGGCACCCCTTGGATGGTGAGTCGCAGAATACGCTCATTCTTATTGCGCTGCACTGTGTGAGAGACAAAGGGCTCCGCTGAGGCTACTCCGGAGATGGCCTCGATGCGATTTTCTAGGTTTCGGGGCAGCTTGGAGACTTCCGCAAAGGGGCCTTTGGTATCTCTCTGCACGACCCAGATATCAGCGCCTGCCCGGTCAATAATTAGAGTGGCCTCTTGGATTAAGCCCCGATATATGCCACCCATGCCCATCACGACAATCAGCAGGAGGCTGATACCCGCGGTGGTGAGCAAAAATCGCCCCAGATTATGGCGTATATCTTTGAAGGCCAGATTGATCATTGCGCTATGCGGCGGTTGATATGTTCCCTGTGTTGGAGGGGCTGGAGGATGACGCGGTCTGTCTCGCTCAGGCCGGAGAGAATCTGAGTTTGTTGGCGGGTTTGAAGCCCGATTTTAACATCTCGCTCCACGATGCGACCGCCTTCCTCCACGAGAACAAAGATGCGCTGGTTATCTCGGCAAATCAGATTATTGGGTACAGCTATGCAATCATCCGTTTTTCCGATATGGATAAACACTTCCAAGCGCTGCCCCAGAACCCAATTATCAGGTAATGAATCGAGGGTGATATCAACTCGGTATTCTCTGGTTTCCCGGTCGGTTTCACGAGATGTGCGAGTTACTCTGCCCGTGAACTTGGTATCCGGCATTGCCCGGAAGGTGATATCAACGGGTAAGCCCGGCTGTATGGAGGCCATGGCGGTTTCATCCACCCACACGCTAGCCCAAATCTGCCCGGTATCAACCACATCCATGATGGATACGCCGGGATTAACGATACTTCCTTGCTCCCTGTTACGGCGGATGACCAAGGCATCGAATGGGGCTTTTAATTGAGTTTCAGCCAGTTTGCTGCGAAAGAAGTTAATCTGAGCTTCGTGTCGCACTATTTCGGCTTCGATTTCCAGGCGGCGTTTTTCTGCCTGTTCCAAATGAGCTGAGGCTACTTGGAAGGCCTGCCTGCTTTTGTCTACATCCGTTTGAGATATGGAGTTGGACTGCCTCAGGCTGTCCATACGCTCGTAGGTTACTTTTGCATAATCCAGCGTGGCTTTAGCCGCTGAGATTTCAGCCTCGTTGCGCTGCAGGGAGGCTTGTGCTATGGTCAAATCTGCTTCAGCTACGGCTAACTGCTGAATAATATCTTCAGCATTCATTTCCGCCAGAAGGTCGCCGCGTTTAACTGTATCCCCCTGATCTGCATGCAGTGCCTGTACCAGCCCGGTGGCATATGGGCTGATGGCTACGCGGGTTTTCGCTTCCAGAGTACCTGTTCCAAATACTGTTTGATGCAGAGTGGCTCGGGTGACTGGCATGCTCTGAGCCTTAACCGGTGAGAACTTCCACATATAGACGCCACCCCCTACCAGAGAAATGAACAATACCCACTTAATGATTTTGCGGACCAATCCTTTCATGATGTTCTACGCACGTCAGTATAGATTCATCTCGCGTATTTTGCAAGAAAATACGAGTAAGTTGTGATATGGAGAGGCTCTTTTCTACCCTGTCCGTCTTCGCGTAGTCCTTGCGGCCTCTTGCTACGCCGTGACTGGCAAGGTGGCTTTTTGTAAGAAATTGGTACTGCGAAAGTTCCTCATAACTTGCCATCTCGTGCATGTTGTGTTATAGTGTCTTTATGAACAGCCGCCAGCGTCGCAAGCAAAAAAAATACCGGAGTCAGTTGTGGAAGGCCATACATCTTGGGCCTTTTAAGCTGGTTCGCAAGCTGCTGCGCTTTGTGAAAGCTGATGACGATATGATTCATAGTGCCATTGCTATCGGAGTAAGCGCTGAAATAGTGGACTTGCTGCAGAAAAGTGCTGGTATGCCTGAATCTGAAGTCGCAAAGTGTCGCCTATCGCAAGCACTGGAAGCGGACGATACTGAGCAGGTGCAGCAATACCTGAATACCGGAATGAGCCCGGATGTTGTGATGGATTCCTATGGGAATCGCCCATTGCACCGGGCGCGATCGTCGAGGATGGCTCGCTTGCTTCTGGAAGCCGGGGCTGATGTGAATGGGCTGACCCGTTATGGTGAATCGCCTGTGTTTTTTGCCCGCGGTGAGGTGTTGGAGACTCTGCTGGCTGCTGGAGCAGATGCCTCGATTATCGGCAAATATGGACAATCTGCACTGATGAATTATCATCCTGCTGAGGAAATACGCATGTTACTGGCGGCAGGGGCGAATCCGCATGCTGTTTGGGCCGGTGGTTATACCGCGCTGCACAGTGTGGTGGATGCTGAAAGTGTGGCCATACTTGTACAGCGTGGATTGGATGTGAATGCCCGGCTCAAATCCGGTGATACTCCGCTGTTCCGTCCACACAATCCCGGTGTGGCAAAAGCCCTGCTTGGTGCCGGGGCTGACCCGTGCGCGGTGAATAAGGAGGGCGCCACGCCTTTGCATGAGTGCACCTGTTCTGAGTTGGCCGAAGTGCTCCTTGTTGCCGGGGCTTATGTGAATGCCGAAGATGAGCAAGGACGCACACCGCTGGATTGGGCTTTAGCTCACCCGTACCAGCACAAGATTCAGAAACAGTACATAGCTACACTGATTCGCGCTGGCGGGAAAAGGGGCAGTGGGCATCACGATATGCTGTAAGCTATCCTTCTGCTGATTGGCGGCCGTAGTCGTCATGGAATCGCTCGATATCTTCCTCGCTGAGAATGTAGCCGAATTGGATTTCGATGAGTGTTACCGGTGTGTTTCCATTGTTACTGAGGCGGTGCAAGCTTTTTTGGGGAATAAGAATCTGTTCTCCGGGGTGAAGCTTGGATGCATGCTGGTGGCAGAGTACATCGGCCACGCCGTCCACCACTGTCCATAGCTCGGAGCGGAAGCGATGGCGCTGCAGCGAGATGCGCTTGCCGGGATGGATGGTGAGCTTTTTCACCACGGAGTGGGGCATGACATCCAGCACCAGCCAGCTGCCCCAAGGGCGCTCAGCATGCTCGCCCGCGGAGTAGGGCATGGGCGGCAGGGGGGCGGGGAAGGCGGGCGAGGCCCCTTGATAAGCAGATTTTTTGTTGCGGAGGAGTTCAGAGAGGACAGAACCATCGGGCGCGGTGACATCGGTTATATGAACAGTTTTCATGAAAGAGGGTGTACGAGTTCATATATACGAGTTCCGGGAAGATAGACAAGAAGTTTTTGGGGCAGCAATATGCCTGCCTTCATATATGATAGAGAGCTCTTGTCGCGAGTTTGGGTATAGTGAGCTGATAGTTAAGCTTTTTTGAAGTTCTTTTTTATCAGTAGCCATGTCAGGCCGCATAACGCAGCCAGCAGACTAGCCGCAAGAATCGGGCGGTAAAAGAACCATGCGATTGCCATTACCAGCAGGCTTAGCAAGGTGCCGAGAAGCAGGGAAATGACGCAGTCTCCACCTTGCGCCAGTTTGCGGCAGACGGGGGGCAGATTTGCCAGTGGAATAAGCATGCAGCCAAAGCCTCCCCACATGATGAGCCATCCGCCCATGCGTAACATCCAAAGGGTTAGAAGATTGGCACTGTCGGCTTCGTCTAGGCACTGCTCAGCACTGAGGGTATCCGTATAAAGCAAATCAATGGAGATTCCATTGCTGGCCGTGTAGGGTACAAAGCTGTTTCCCCGCTGAACGGCTATCAGGCTGACGGGCTGTGACGGGCCGATGATAGACCATGAGATGCGGGCATCACCCACGGCAGGCTCCTGCGGATTGACGAGATAGTAGGTGTTGCCTTCGCGGCCGCGGCCGATGTGCAGGTATTTGCCGTTCAACGCCGCACGGCTTTGGAGTGCCAGGGGTACCTGTGCCGGATTTACGACTGCCCGTGTGGTGCTGATGCGCTTAATTTGCCCCTCATGGAGTGAATAGCCGCCTATGAACACATTCTGTGCTAGGAAATTGTGATTGTTTTCCTGATAGTATACGCAGTTCAGGTTTCGGTAACGTACATCATAGAATGAGGACGAAATGATAGGGCGTTTTACCCAGCGACGGTGGTAGCTGTACACCCAGTTTTCATCTCTGCTGTAGTGATAATCGGAGACGCCCATGGTGCGCGGCTTAGTGTCATTGGCGGGGCGTTGTTTTTTATCCTCTTCCCATTGAAGGAACTCGACGCTGCGCGAGAGGGAAATAGCATTCGCCTCAATTCCATAGCTTTCATCTCGCAGGATGTCAGGTGTGGTCGCCGTGCCTTGAATATGAACGGGTTTCCCCTCGAGCTCAGGGCTGGGAGTGGCGGTGTTTTCCACATGTTGAACCAGTGGGCGTAATTCATCTAGGGCGTGTGCGGTTTTGATGTAGTTGCCCTCGTTCCAGAAAATCATGTAAATGGCTCCCAGCAGCATGGCCGGCCCCAGCAGAAAGGAGCAGCAGCCCTTACCGACGGTTAGGCGGTTTTCGTTTTGTTCCAGTGGTTTGCTTGTTGGTTTGCTCATGATTTTGAGGGGTGATTTCTTGTTCCGCAAACTCTGATGCGCCTTCGCCATTATAAGTTAATCATCCGTTTTTACAAGAAAATATCCTTTGTTATTGTGTGTTTTGTGAGTGAAAAGTACCAATGGAGCCATCATAAACGACTTGCAGTTAGGTGGCTCATATGCTAGAATACCAGCACAGCGATACTCACCTCATATGGCTAAACATCACAATAAAACAAAAAATACAGTTAAACCGATTTATAGCTATGCGGTATTCTTCCTTGCCGTAGGGGTATACGCCTGCGTATCCTATTTTTCCGGAGATGATGAGAAGCCTGCTAGGCGCAATGCTGCGCCCCGGAGTGAGCTGGTGCAGAGAAGAACGGCCTCCCGCGCTGATGCTGAGGTGGTATATGGCACATGCAAGTATGTGCAGGATGGAGATTCTCTGCTGTTTATTCCGCGCGGTGAAAATTCAGAGGTGAAGGTACGCTTGTTCGGTGTAGATGCTCCGGAGCGAGGTCAGGCTTGGGCGGATAAATCTCGTGATAATCTGCGCTCACTCATTGGTGAGCGGGAGGTGCGTCTGCAGGTGGTTGATGTGGATCAGTACGGGCGCCGCGTGGCTAAGGTGTATGTGGGGGATACTTACGTGAACTTGGAGCAGTTGAAGGGCGGTATGGCTTGGCTGTATGAGCGCTTTTGTGACCCGCGGGAGGACGCGGATTTGATATCCGCCGCTCAATCTGCTGAATCCGGCCGTATTGGCCTTTGGGGGGACGCCTCCGCGGTGAATCCCCGAGAGCATCGCCGCCGTTATGGCACGGTGCATGATAACCGCTAATTTTTATTCTTGGGGTAAAACAGAAAGCAGTTCCGGGAACGGAACTGCTTTCTGTTGTACGACCGACGCGATATGCGCACTGCGGTGAAAGTCCGCGTGGAGCCGCGATGATGCGGAATCCCAGACCTGAAGAACAACTGCGGGGAGGTAACGAACCGTGGGAAAGGAAGTTCGAGGGGAAATCCCGACTGTACG
>JAFWZG010000015.1 GCA_017517385.1 Akkermansia sp. | reverse complement strand
TATACCGCTTTCTCAGTTGAGAGCACGCGTGCAGGAACTCCCCCATGAGCAAAAGATACTTGTGTTCTGCCAAAGCGGCGTACGCGGCCACACCGCCACGTCGCTCTTAAATAACATGAATTACCAGGCCTGTCACCTCAGTGGTGGCTACCTCACTCTCTCCCGCTAAGGGGGGGGAGCGAGGGCAAATCGACTTTTCAATGTCAGTTCCCGCCATCTGGTGCAGCGCCGCCGCTAAGATATCCAGCGACTCTGGCAGGAGCAGGACTTGCTCCCTGAGAAGGAGTCGGTGGAGATGACCTATCATCTTGCCGGTTCATGGGGTGATTTCTTCGAGGACGTGCGGCAATACTGTCTCCACGAGGCTCAGTCTACCAATACTCGTATGATTTGGTATGCCATGCTGGCCATGTTGCGCTGTATCTCCTCCATGCAAAAAGGCACCCATTTCGGGTGCCTTTTTGCATGGAGCATTACGGGGCTTCTCTCGCCCTCTGACCTGTTGCAGGCGATGGATGAGCTCCCCGGTTTACCGGGCGGCCCGCAGGGCCGAGAGCGGTTGTTGAGCACACGCGGAAGCCCGGCCTGAGAGGGCGTAGCCTTCGACGAAGCCCCTTGGGCTCCCGCGCCCCGAAAGGCGAGGACACTTCCGAGCCGGTACCTCGGCAACGCCGAGGGCGAGTGGGGCCGTCAGGTCAGCAAACGGCCGCACCGCCACACCCATCCACCAAAGAAACCGAATCAGAAAATAATCTGGTTCGGTTTTTGCTTTGCATTGATTTTCAATAGCTACGCACGATTAGTCATTGCAGTGGGCTTCACTAAAGCTACGCCCACCCTAGCGCTCGCAAGCCTCGCCGCCGCCCTGCCGGGCGCAAAACGCCCCAAAAAGCCCCAAAAGCCTACCCGTCACGGCGTCCCGGGTGGGCGTATCGAAGAGAAGCCCCCAGAAAGTAGGGCGCAAGCCCTAACTCGATGCCGGAAGCCCGTTTTCCTAAGCTCAAATGCTTTTTAGGGGTACTAAACATGCTTCGAATCTACAATCCGTTGATTCTGTGAGCCTAGGCAGTCTTGAGCAGATGAAGCCATAGTTGCAAGTAAAGATGTTTCGAACTGGCAAACGACACAGAATCAGGTGTTTAAGGCGCATTTTTCCCCGAGTGGCAACCTAAAATGAAACAACGCTTGCAAGGGGATAAAAAGACTCTTGCAAGCGATGGACAGATGGCGGGGCATGCGAACAGCCTAGGAGGAATCCTAGGCTGCAAGATGGCTTTTTATGCGTTATTTCCCCGCCGCAAGGCACAGGGCTGTGGTGATAAGGATTCTGGGGATGGAGGGCATGGTGGGTGAGCGAGATTGCCGGTTCGAGCAATTGGTGTTAGTCAGAGTCACTGCTTACATTCGACGGTGCGGAAAGTCCTTCTGCACGGGATATTTCGTCCTGAATGATGGAAGGTACCGCTTTCAAAACGGAAAATGTTCGCTCGGTTGTAATTTGTAATAGTCTTTGAATGTAGAATTTTGAATGTGCAAGTTCCTGCCTTCGCGTCACGGCTGGCGCCGTGCTTGCTACACCGAGACAGGCTCCGTTTTGCGCTGAGTCCTTAATTATGCAAACGCGTTCACCCGGTATCAATCGAACTCCACTTCCCAATGCGGGGCAGCGTGGGCGGTGAAGCAGAGGTGGATTTGTGCAGCGGTCTGTTTGCCGGTGTGGAGCGGTGGCAGGGCATCGGGGGTGAACCAGGCTGCCGCAGTGGTTTCGGGGTTGGCCTGCAACTGTGGTTCACTCAGCGCGGTGCAGAGCACAAAAGCCTTGATGATATGGTATGGAAAGGGTCGGCGACAGTTGCGGCGGCTGTATTCATGCAGCGCGACCAGGCGGCCGGGTTTTATCTGCAGCCCCGCTTCCTCCTGTGCTTCCTTGATGAGATTGGAGGCGATGGTCTGATTCACATCGACCCATCCACCGGGCATAGCCCAGAGCCCGTCCTTTTCCTGCACGAGCAGAATGCGGCCATCGCGGATGATGGCAGCGCGGGAATCGAGCTTGGGAGTCTGGAAGCCGGTTTCGTTGCAGAACAGCTCCCGCACTCTGGGTAGGGGGACCTCAGTCATGAGGCTGAGCATCTCTGCCGAAATCTCACGCAGCCGAGCAAAGCGTTCGCGGTCGAAGGCATCCGGGCTGTATTCCATGCCCGCCTGGGCAATGAACTGGATTTCCTTAGCCCATTCGAGCCATTGCAGTCGTGTATCAGGAGCTTCCATTACAGTTGCATCCCTGTTTCATACATATCCCAAAGCGTACCAAGCCCCTTCTTGTAGCGAGTTTCGGCAAGGCGGTACGCCTTTTCGTGCAAGGCGAGTATGAAAGGCATATTGCTCATCCATGACTCGAAGTCAAGAGGGGCAGCCAGCACAGCATCTTTCGATACCTGATACTGGCATTGCAGACGAAGCTCTTGCAAAGCATCCTCATCCCCGCAGGCCTTGCGCTGCTGCTGATAATCTTCCAGATGCTTTGCGACTACATCTAAAGCCGAGCTTTCACCACCAACGGCAAGCCATAAGCACAATATGGTTAAAAAGATTTTTTTTATCATTCTCTATCTCCTTCTACCTATGATAATACTTCTCTGCACCGAATCCGCAACAAAAAATTGCAGAAAGTGCAGATTTTTTTTCATGCTTTTCCGGATTGGGGAGGATTGATTTTGCTGAGTATCTTCACGACCGAACGGGTAAGAAGAATGGTGCAGAGAACGGCTAAGGGGAAGAATATGGAGACATAGATCGCTCCCGGTAGACTCTGCACCCATTCAGAGTTGCGGTAGATGTAGACGAAACAGATGAGGGGGAAGGGTGAATGCAGCAGGTAAAAGAGCATGCTGTTCTTTTCAAACCACATTCCGGCGCGTGTCTGTTGCAGACGGCAGGGCTTTTCACCCACCATGCCGTAAAGCAGGAGCGCCAGCCCCAGCGTGCAGAGAAAGTTGCGGGTGTGCCATGCCGGGTTGCCGTCTGTCCAATGGATGATGCAGAGTATACCGACTGTCAGTACAAGCCCTCCGGTCAGCAGATTCCAGCGCCCCATGCGTTCCAGAAGAACGTGGTTGTGGAAAAGAACGGCACCCAGCGCCATCATGAGCAGAGGTTGGGCCAACTGCGAGAGGTTGTAGTAGCACCAGTGGGACATGTAGGTGGTGTTGAGCCATGCCAAGCCCACGGACAGAGCCGCAGCTGCCCAAACGGTGCTGCGTTTGCGCAGTAGCGGTGCCATACACAGGAACACCAGCGTACTCCAGAACAGAGCCATCAGAAACCAGAGGTGATCTGCAAACTGTCCCCGGAAGAAGGCGGAGTAGCCATCCGTCCACCCCGCCCCCTCCGGGCGCATGAATGAGGGTAAATCCAGCAGGGTGTACACAGGCACCAGATACAGGATTCCGGTGACAAAGTAGGGAAGCAGCAGCCGTTTGCTGCGCCCCGCTGCCTGTGCCGGCCATCCCTTACTGCTCACACAAAGAGAGCGGGTCAGCAAAAAGCCGGATGCCATGAAAAAACCGGGAACAACCATACATTCCAACACCCGTACCATTCCGTCCACCACCGCGTCCGGAGCATTGGCTTTCAGTGGCCAGAATGGGTTGAAGTTCACGAAATACAGAGAGGAGTGCAGCAGCACCACCATCAGCATTGCGAGGGTTTTGAGCAGTGAAATATAGGGAAAGCGGCGGTTCATGACTGTGATTAGTAAACTGGCGCCCTTCTTTCGACACTTAGGAAGCCAATTTAAGCCCCCTCTTGTGTGCATGTGGCGTATGAGTCTCATATATCATTCTATACCCTCTGATGTCAAGCCATTTTTGGCGCGATTTTGAAGCATAGGCATGGCGTCCCGAGCGTAGCGAGGGCGCGGAGCGTAGCGACGCGAGCCGTGCCGGAGCGGAAAAATCGCGCCAAAAATTCGCCGGAAGGGGGGTGGCGTGATTTTCCCTATACATCAGGGGACTACAATTCTTTAGCGATGAATGCGGCCTTTCTCGGTTATAGTATTCCATCCACTCTGATGTCATTTCTATAGCCTCGTCCAAATTCTTTGGTTCTCGGTGCAGAAAAAGATTTTCTAATAAACAGACGCTCGCGGCGGGCATTTTGTTGCGTGTTTCCTGCATTTTTGTTGCCTATGGCGCAAAAAACGGGCTGCAAGGGGAGGATTCGCTCCTTGGTCTGCCGGGTGCTGGTCATGTGGTGCAAAGTGGTGTTTTGTGCGTTGTTTACAGTTCAGCCAGAATCTTGAGGAACTCGCTCATGGGGTACGCCCCGGTCATGCTGATATCCTTGTTCTGGAACACGAGGAAATAGCGATACCCCGGCCCGGCTTGTGCTTGCCACGCTCTGCCCAAGTGCAGCTTGTCCAGTGTCTCCTCATTGGCCAGATGGTCGCCCTTGGTCTCGATGATGACTATCTTCCCGGAGTGCGTCCGCACGATAAAATCCGGATAGTGGTTAATAAAGCCATTGATGGCGAAACCCGTTCGCGCGATATTGCGATGCCTCCACCATCAAAATAATGCATAATCAATTGTCTTCACCGACTCCTCGTACCAGATTTTTCACTTCATTGACTTCGCGGATAAATTCTTCAGAAGACGGCAAATACAAGCGATACTCACTAGCAAGGATTGTTTGGTTGTCCTGCGGTAATGTCATTTTGACAGCGGTGTCATTCTTTGCTGCGCATAGCAGGATGCCAATAGTCGGATTTTCATCCGGTCGTTTCTCTGTGCGGTCGTAGTAGTTGACGTACATTTGAAGCTGTCCTAAATCCTGATGTGTTAATTTGCCGGTTTTAAGCTCTATTACCACGAAACATCGAAGAAGACGGTTATAGAAAACCAAGTCTGCATAATACTCATCATCCTCAACTAGCAATCCCTTCTGTCGAGCAACAAAAGTGAATCCGTTACCCAATTCCAGAAGAAACTGCTGAATGTGAGTCAGGATGGCACTTTCCAAATCTTTTTCATAATAGCTCGCTTTGCGTTCCAACCCCGAAATTCAAGAATCATGGGGTCCTTAATAACTTCTGTTGGGTGCTCCGGTAAGCGTTCGCCCCGAGCAACGGCTAACACGGCAGCCTTATCATTGCTCAGCAAAAGACGCTCATAAAGTTGCGAATTGATTTGTCTTTCCAGTTCTCTGCCTGTCCATGCATTATTAACGCTTTCGTGTTCGTAATATTCTCTTTTGTCTTTATCGTCAATGGATATAAGCATCTTGTACTGAGACCAGTTCAATTGCGACCGCAGTGCGGACGCAATTGGATATGTACGATAAAATTGACGTGCTCGCTCTAATTGACGCAGAGAAAAACCACTACCATACTCACCCTCTAGCTTATGAGCCAGATTCTTCAATAAATAGCTACCATATTGGGCACGAGCTTCCCCCTGCTGCTCTTCTTCAACTATGCGTTGCCCCAATTCCCAGTACATACGTACTCGGCAAAAGTCAACGCTACGAACAGCGTTGTTACGCGCTGCATCAATAATGAGCCGAAGATCATTCAGAAGGTTTGATAAAGAAATGCTGTCCGATTTATCACTCATGAGAACGAAAATGTTTAATAATAAGCTATTTCTATAGTAGAGTCTAGATTAGCACCTTCGAAAAGTCAAGGTAAAAGCCTGTCAAAACCGAAAACTTGGGAAACCCGGCAGAAGAGAGTTTGCTGTCATGTTGCTACATTGGAAGAATTTCCCTCCAAGTGTTCATGTATAAATGCTCCGGGCAGATGTACTCTGAACAGAAGATAGATCCTTAATCTCAAATACTGTATTTCATTTTCCATGACCTCTTACAAGCGATGTGACAGTTTCTTAAATTATGGAGTCTCTTTCACAAAATACTTCTATCCAATATATTACAATCTATTCCTTATTTGCCTAGAGTGAACGTATCGAAAGCAAAAAACGCGATTTCCGGTCAAAACTTTTCCAAGCTGATGGCGTATTAACTCCACTTAATCCCAGAAACCGAATCAGAAAACAATCTGGTTCGGTTTTTGCTGTACGACCGACGCGATATGCGCACTGCGGTGAAAGTCCGCGTGGAGCCGCGATGATGCGGAATCCCAGACCTGAAG
>JAFWZG010000001.1 GCA_017517385.1 Akkermansia sp. | reverse complement strand
GATTTATCACCACTGATAATCAGCATCTCCACTTTCTTGCCGGAGCGCATTTTCTTGTACTCGGCCATCGCCACAGGCATGCTCTCCTTGCAATGGCGGCACCAGCTGGCAGAGTAGAGGTAGAGATAGTAATCAGCTTTCAGATTTGCCTTGGCGTTGAGCACCTTGAAATTACCCAGAGCCTGGGCAACCTTGCTCAACTCCTCAGCAGCATCTGCCTCATCCTCCGTTTCTGCGACTTGCTCATCGGCTGCGCTCTCAGATTTCTTGCTCTTCTTCTTTTTCTTGCTCTTCTTCTTTTTTTTCTTCTTCTTGCTCTTGCGAGCGTCAGAGTCCTCGGCATCGGTGGTCACCTCAGTATCTGCCGCAGCGGATTCTTCTGCCGCCAGAGGGCTGATGCTCAACACAAACATCGCCAACAACAGCATCCGGAAATATCTGCTCAATTTCATGCGCAACAGACTAGCAGATAAGCCGCTGCTCGTCAATGCCAATTTTTCACTCGTGCCGCTTCAGCCATACGTGTCGGCTCTTCTGCAATAATGGTGGAATGCCCCCTACTCTGGGGCACCACTCCTCGCGAACAAAAAAGGCAACCGGTTCAGGGCTGCCTTTCAGTACCCCCTCGCGGACTCGAACCGCGGACAAATTGATTAAGAGTCAACTGCTCTACCAACTGAGCTAAGGAGGCACTTTGTCTGTGAGCACCCTGCATCGTTCGCTTTCTGAGGGAGAGCGGAAGCCGCTGGTCAGATTTGAACTGACGACCCACGCATTACGAATGCGTTGCTCTACCCCTGAGCTACAGCGGCGGATGCTGTGTGCGGCGACAGTTTAGCACGAGTAGAACGGGAATGCAAGCAAAATTTACAAAAAAGTTAATTTTTTTTGCAAGTTGAGATTTTAGGGTTGATTTTAAGGGGATTTGGTACTAAAATAGCGTTGCTATGACATACGAAGTTTTCGATACTCCGCAGGCTGCCGCGAAAAATCTGGCACTTGAAGTTGCAGAACTGATCCGCAGCCGCGCCGCTGAAGGCAAGGGTGTGGTGCTGGGTCTGGCCACGGGTGCTACTCCGCTGCCTTTCTACGCTGAGCTTATCCGCATGCACAAGGAGGAGGGTCTTTCCTTCAAGAATGTGACCACCTTCAATCTGGACGAGTACACCGGTCTGCCCCACGAGCACGTGGAGTCCTACTGGTACTTCATGCACACCAATCTGTTCAACCACATCGACATCCCCGCCGAGAACATCAACCTGCCCTGTGGCACGCTGGCTCCGGAGGAGATTCCCGCTCACTGCCAGGCCTATGAGGACAAGATTAAGGCTTGCGGTGGTCTGGATCTGCAGATTCTCGGCATCGGCCGTACCGGTCACATCGGTTTCAATGAGCCCGGTTCTGATGACACCACCATCACCCGCCAGGTACATCTGGACGACCTGACCAAGACCGACGCAGCTCCCGCATTCGGTGGCTTCGAGAACGTGCCCTGCACCGCCATCACCATGGGTGTGGCCACCATCATGGGTGCTAAGAAGGTACGCCTGATGGCTTGGGGTGAGAAGAAGGCTTCCATCGTAAACAAGGCTATCAATGGCCCTGTGACCGCGGACGTAGCCGCTTCCTACCTGCAGAAGCACCCGGACGCCAAGTACTACCTTGACGCTCCCGCCGCTGCTGAGCTGTAAAGCCTCGTACAGAAACACTTTTCAAGAGCCGGTGGTCATAAGCCCCGGCTCTTTTACTTTCAATCTTCACCATCCATCCGCCGGTGCATCTCTACGTACACATTCCCTTCTGCCTGCGCATCTGCCCCTACTGTGCCTTTTACAAGCACATGCTGGGCCGCACAGATTTGGAGGGCTTTGTACGCGCAGTCGCCGCTGAGGCACGTCTGAGGCTCCCGCAAGGCTATGCACCGGAGACGATTTATTTTGGCGGAGGTACGCCCAGCCTGCTCTCCCCCAAACACTTGGACATCCTCGTAGACGGCCTGAAAGAAGTGGTCGATTTCACCCGTGTACGCGAGTGGAGTTTCGAGAGTAACCCCGCCACCTTCACCACAGGGAAGGCTGAGCAATGGGCAAAGCTGGGCATCACGCGCGTATCCCTCGGAGCACAGAGCTTTGAGCCAGAGCTGCTGAAGCTGCTGGGCCGCACGCACAGCCCGCAGCAGATTGAGCAGAGCGTGGAGATGCTGAGGGCCGCCGGCATACCGCAGGTGAATATAGACCTCATGTTCTCCCTGCCCGGGCAAAGCCTCACGCAGTGGCAGCACACGCTGGAATGCGCCATCGCGCAGCAGCCGGACCACGTATCCACCTACAACCTCACTTATGAGGAAGATACTGCCTTTTTCGACACCTTCGGAGCGGAGGCGAATGATGAGGACACGGATGTGGCCATGTTCACCATGGCGGACGAGCTGCTCACGCGTGCAGGCTACCGCCATTACGAAATATCCAACTTTGCGCGTGACGGCAAAATATCTCACCACAATCTCGCATGCTGGCGAGGCGAAGATTACTACGGCTTAGGGCCGGGGGCCTATGGCACCATCAACGGCACGCGTTACCGCAACACGGAAGACACCTCAGCCTATATTACCGCCCTGAAAGAAGGGCACCTGCCGGAGCACAGCAGTGAAAGCATCAGCCCGGAGGACCGCCGCACCGAGCTGCTGGGGCTGCGCCTGCGCACGGATGAAGGCCTACCACCCGAGCTTCTCCGCCCACAGGATAAAGCCCTTGTGGAAATGCTCATCCAAGAAGAGCTGGCCACCCTGCGCACGGATGGCAGCCTCCTGCTCACCCTGCGTGGGCGCCTGCTGGCGGATGAAATTGCGGTACAGCTGCTCGGATAAAGCCCTGGCAGGCGCATTCAGCCCTCGCCGGCCAGCTCCGCCTCAACCTCCTGCAAAAGTTCTTCTGCGGCGGGATCTCGTCCTCCCATATAATCGATACAACGCAGCAACCATTCTTTAGCCAGCGGCAAATGACGGGGCATCCCTATCCCCTCATAACAAATGCGCGCATACCAATACCAAGGGTCCGGGTTGAGAGATTTTTCCGCGACCTCCTTCAGCACACGCGCCCCCTCCTCCGGGGGCCATGGGCAGAAACGGCCATAATACAAACTATCCAGCGCCAAGGCGTAAGAACTCTCTATATAACCGAGAGCGGCAGCTTTACTATGGTAATAGAACGCCTTCTGAGCGTCCTTACAAACGCCATGAACACCATAGCGATAGGCGTCCCCCAGCTGATACAAGGCGCTTACGTCACCAGCCTCAGCCTCTCTGAGAAGTTTCCGTATACCCATATCAGGCTCTGAACCACAGAGTTCCGCACACATCCGTCGGCATGCGCCAGTCTCCACGAGGAGAGAGCGCGATGGAGCCAACCTTGGGGCCATCCGGCACGCATGTGCGCTTAAACTGCTGCGTGAAGAAGCGGCGCAGGAAGGTGCGCAAGGTACTCTCCACCAAGGCTTCATCATACTCACCGGCAAAGGCATGCAGGGCCAGCGCGCGGAGCTTCTCAGGCTCGGCGCCGTATTTGATGAAGTGATAGAGGAAGAAATCATGCAGGTCATACGGCCCCAGGATTTCCTCCGTCTTCTGATCTATCTTGCCGTCATCAGAAGGCGGCAGCAGCTCCGGGCTCACGGGCGTGGCGTTCACATCCCTAAGCACGGCAGCAAGCTCCGGCTCAGACTGAGAGGCAGCGTACTCGATGAGGCAGCGAATAAGAGACTTAGGAATGGAGCAGTTCACTCCATACATGCTCATGTGGTCACCATTATAAGTGGCCCAGCCGAGCGCAATCTCAGAAAGGTCACCCGTGCCCACCACCATGCCGCCGGTCTTATTAGCGAGATTCATCAGCAGCTTGGTACGCTCACGAGCCTGCACATTCTCATAGGTATTCGTGCGCAGAGCGGGGTCAAAGTCCAAATCCTTAAAGTGCAGCAAGCAAGCCTCCTTAATGTTCACCTCCTTAAAGGTACAGCCCAGCAGCTGAATCATCTTCACGGCGTTGTTATAGGTGCGTCCTGTGGTACCAAAGCCGGGCATGGTGATGGCGAGAATGCAGTCATTGCTACGGCCCAAGAGCTTGCAAGCACGGTCGCACACAAGCAAGGCCAGCGTGCTGTCCAACCCGCCGGAAACGCCGATAACCAGCGTTTTCGCGTACGCACACTCAATGCGCTTAGCCAGAGCAGCCGCCTGAATGTTCAGAATCTCCTCACAGCGAGCCGCTGTATCCTCCGCAGCGGGCACGAAGGGGCGAGACGGCAGGTCCGCATAGCTCAAATCGCAGGGGATTTCCACCGGGCTGAGGGAAATGCGGCGGAGCTGCCCCCAATCTGCCGGGAGCTGATTATCACAGAAAGTGCTGTCGCTCAGACGAGCTGCGGCGAGGCGCTGCATATCCACATCCGCATAACAGATGCTCAGTTCGCGGGCAAAAGGCGAGTTCTGCGCGGCAAGGCGTCCATTCACGGCAATGATAGCGCCGCCACCACAGACAGCATCCTGCGTGCTCTCCCCCACGCCGGCGGAGGCATGCACATACGCCGCGAGGCAGCTGCCGCTGCGAGCAGTTAGGAGAGTGCGGATGTACTCGGCCTTACCGGCCATGGCAATGGCTGCAGAAGGATTCAGGATGACGCGTGCGCCCTGCATAGCCAGCCGGGTGGACGGCGGCAGCATCGCCGTGCTGTCATCCCCCAGCTCCACGCCTAGGCTCAGCTCAGAGTTCATCTCAAAGAGCAAGTCCGTACCCACGGGAATCTGAGTACCGTCAGCAAAATTTTCAATCACAGTACGGGTCAGCACATGAGCGGGGCTGAACTGGCGGCGCTCATAGCCGGAGCGCTTGTTCAGCAGGCAGCTCTTGGGCACCAACCCCTTCACCACGCCCCGCTGCACCACGGCGGCCACATTATACAGGCAATCATCCACCAAAAGCGGAAGCCCCACCACAGCTACCGCCGGCAGGTGAGCCGTCTCGCGTGCGAAGCGGGCAAGCCCCTGCTCCGCAGCCTTCAGCAAATCCGTTCTGAAAAACAAATCGGCACAGGAAGCGGAGGTGATACAAAGCTCAGGGAACACCACCACAGAGGCGCCGCCGGCTGTGGCAGCCTCCATAGCCGTGATGAGTTCAGTCGTGTTGAAATCCACATCTGCCACGCGCACGCGAGGCACCGCTGCCGCTAATCTGTAATAGCCGTGTGTGCTCATCTCGCTGTTTATTCTGACACATTCGCGGCGAATGTCAATCAAAACTGCTGCCACAGAGCCCCCGCAGCTCAATATTTGCTTGCCGCGCTCCCGGTAGCACGCTATACTCAGCGCAGAGATGATGAGAACGTGGCAGTTGCGAAATGAATTATGGGAACTTCCCGCCTGCGGGAGCATCATGGGCATCCTGAACGTCACGCCGGATTCCTTTTCGGACGGCGGCAAGTTCAGCGGTACGGACGCAGCCCTGCAGCACGCCATGACTATGCTGGATGAAGGTGCAGATATCATTGATGTAGGGGGAGAATCCACCCGCCCCGGGTCTGCCGAGGTGAGCACGGATGAAGAGCTCCGCCGCGTCATCCCCGTCATCACCGCCCTTCGCGCCGCTCGACCGTCCGCGCGTGTCTCCATCGATACCCGCCACCCTGAAGTGGCCTCCGCTGCTCTGAACGCCGGAGCAGACATCGTGAACGATATCACCGGCCTCACCAATCCCGCCATGCGTGCCCTCTGCGCGGAGAGCCCCTGCGGCATCATCCTCATGCACATGCAAGGCACCCCGGCCACCATGCAGCAAAACCCGCAGTATGTTGACGTGGTGGCAGAGGTACGCAACTTCTTCACGCTGCAAGTGCAACAAGCTGCAGCAGAGGGCATTTCACAGGAGCGCATCTGTCTGGACCCCGGCATCGGCTTCGGCAAAACGACGGAGCACAATCTTGCGCTTATTCGCCGCTTGGCTGAGCTGCGCGTGCAGAACCTACCGCTCATGATGGCCCTCTCACGCAAGCGCTTCATCGGCGAAATACTGGGAGATTCCCAGTTGGCTAAAAAAGAAGCGCTGCCCACGGTGGTGATGTCGCTACAGGCTGCGGCAAACGGCGCGGATGTGCACCGGGTGCATGATGTCGGCGCATTACGCCATGCGCTGACTCTTCGTGAAACGCTTCAGGCTATACAAGCGTGATAGCTAACGCCTAGAGCGACTTATAAGTATGAACGCACAGCACCTCACCCGAGGATACTGTGCGTTCATTGATTTCAAACTTCAGACACTCACATAATGCCGACACTCACCGGCATAACATGAAATGAAGAATACGCAGGTATTCTACCTCAAACCCAGCTTAAAATCAAGTCTTTATTTTAATTTTATTTAACTCTTAACATTTCATAGCATTTATTTCAAAAAAATATATAGACATATATTTAGTTAACACCCTAGCTGTTTATATAGATATCTAATACATATAACACAGGTAAAACAATTATATTTTCAACTGGACGAGGATGGGTAACACTGATATATTTCCAGCAACTGCATAGCAAAGCAGCTGTCCGGAAACGGCTTAAACAAACAACATTCCCATCCCCGCCCCATGAAGTACAACAAAACGCAAAGCCTCCTCATTCTTACCTTATTATCAATATCCTCCGTCTTTCTACCTTCCTGCGTCAGCCCAAAGGAAGTGGTATACTTACAGGACGTAAGCAGCAGCTCGGAAACGGATTTGAAGTACCAATATCAAACCATCATTCAGAAAGATGACCGCCTTGCCATTTCCGTAAGCAGTAGACAACCGGAACTAACAGAACCGTTTAACATGAACGAGCTGAGTGCAGGCGGACCAGACAGCAGCAGTAGCAGCACCGATCGCGGTTACCTCGTGGATTCCCAAGGCAACATCGTGCTGCCCATCATCGGTAAAATTCATGCCGCGGGCCTGACCTGCACGGGGCTGGCCAAGAAGATAGCCGAGGCGCTCAAGGATAAGGGATACCTGAATGATGCCTCAGTGAACGTGCAAATTACGAACTTCAAGTTCTCCGTCATCGGTGAGGTGAATGCACCGGGGGTATATACGGCTGATAGCCAGCGACTCACAGTACTGGAAGCAATCTCGCACGCGGGAGATCTCACCATTGACGGCAACCGGAATATATACATCATCCGAGAAGTGAACGGCAAGCGACAGACGGCAGCCGTAGACCTGCGGAGCAGTGAGTTGTTCAACTCTCCATTCTACTACATACGGCAGAATGACGTCATATACGTAACACCTTCAGACCGCCGCATCAACACCCGCTCTGACGCCGCGCAATGGTACAGCTGGGGGCTCTCCGGCGCCAGCCTTCTCATCGCCATCATTGCCCTCTGCGCTTGATATACAGCCCCCTGCCCCCTTATTCCATGAATGTGATTCCACAGGCGGATTCCGCCCGAGAAGAAGAAAGCGGCCCCCTCTCTGCCGAGTTCTTCATGAACACGCTGAGGCGCTACTGGCCGCTCATCCTGCTGATGGCTGCAGCAGGTGCCGGCGTGGCCTATTACTTCACGGCTCGGCTGGATTACAAATACAGCAAGACAGCCAGCGTGATGCTCCGCTCGGCCGAAGCCGGAAACACGGATTCCACCGAGCGCGTGCTCAAGGAGCTTGGTGCAGACACAGGAACGGTAAGCTTAGCGAACGAAAGTTTTGTCCTCAAGTCCACCGCCCTGATGCAGCGCGTGGTGGAAGAACTCGGGCTGCATACCACCTGCCGCACGCGTGAACACCTGAGGACGGTGGATTTGTACGGGCGCACACCGGTTCTAGCGGTATTCAGCACGGTGCTCCCGGATTATTCCGGCAGCGTAGACATCACTCTGCAGAATGATAAAAGCTTCATCCTCAGCTATGAAACACAAGATAAACAGCGCACTGAGCAGGATTGCCGCTTCGGTGAGCCCGTGGAACTCCCTTTCGGCACCCTCACCCTGAGCCCCACGGCCTACTTCAACGAAAGCTGGCATGGCCGCGGTCTCACACTCAGCCACCGCCCCGCCCTCACCGCAGCACGTGAGCTTCTGAGCGCTCTGAGCGTTTCACGACCGGATGAGAAGGACTCCTCCTTGCTGGAACTGAGCATTACCGCCACATCACCCGCTCTCGCGGAAGCTGTGCTGGACACACTCATCAAAGTCTATAACCTCCAATCCATCGAGGAACGCTACGATGCCGCGAGAAAGACGGAGGCATTCATCCGCACCCGCCTTGCGGAGCTGGACAATTCCCTGCGCGATGACGACCGCCGCATAGCGGACTCCGGCGCACAGGTCGGCACCGAAGCAGCAACAAGCGACAGCATCTCAGCAGAGGCAGCCGGGCTTCAGGAGCTGGACAACACCATCTTCCGCCTCCGCTCTCGCATTCGCCTCACGCAGAATCTTGCCGAAGCTATGCAGGAGGCAGGCAGCCGCGGCGAACTCATCACCGTGGAGAATGGAGACTCAGACGCCGCACTCAGCGGTACCATTGCCGCCTATAACGAGGCCTGCCTGGAGTACCGCCGCATCGCAGAAAGCGCGGGCGAGCGCAATCCCATCATCGTGGCCCACCGCGAGCAGATGGCAGCCACACTAGCCGCAGCCACCCGAGCCCTTGGACATCACCTACAGAATCTCGAGCAAGAGCTTGCCACGCTGGTACAAAAACGCAGCGAGCACCAGCAACGCATAGCCCAACTCAACGAGAATGCACGCCATCTTACCCCGCTGCTGCGTGAGCACAAGGTACGCGAGGCTCTTTATATGCTCTTGCTTACCAAAGAGCAAGAAAATGCACTTGCACTGGCCATAGCCACTCCGGGCGCGCGTGTATTGGAATCCGCCCATGGGCCGGATAGCCCAGTAGCGCCTCATACCTCACTTTTCGTGCTGGCCGGAGCCGGTGGAGGAGCGTCCCTCGCCATGGTTTTACTCGTGGGATTCTCCATACTGGACAATAGTGTAAAATGCCGTCGTGATATCGCCGGGCACTGCTCGCTCCCCGTGCTGGCTGAGCTTCCTCTGCTGAAGCGGAGAGAAGTTTCCGCGAAAGACGTCTTTATCCGTAACCCGCATTCGCCCATGGCGGAGGGGCTGCACATTCTCCGTAATAATGCGGAAAACTTCCTGCCCGCGGGAGAGGGACGCGGACTCATCGTCCTGCTGACGTCTACCCGCCCGAACGAAGGTAAGAGCTTTATCGCCGCGAATCTGGCTGCCACCTTTGCACGCACCGGGCACAGCGTACTGATGGTGGATGCAGATTTACGCAAAACCTCCCTGAGCCGCAGGCTGGGCGGGCGCGGGCGAGCGGGGCTCACCACCTATCTACTGCACCGCGAAAAGAACATCTCGAGCCTGCTTCACACCATTCGGAACACGGACAGCAAGGAACATGCAAATACTTTCCCCACACCCATGCCTGATATCCTCTATGCAGGGCCGGAGGTACCACACCCCGTCACACTTCTGTCTCAGCCCCTTCTGGGGGAGCTGCTTCAAACGCTAAGCCGGAGGTACGACATCGTGCTTGTGGATGCGCCCCCTTGTGGCGTGATGGCCGATGCAGATATCATCGCCACGCATTGCGATATGACGCTGTATATCGTACGTGCAGGCAACATCGATAAGCGATACCTTCGGCAAGTGGAACACATGGCAAAGGAAGGAAAACTTCCGCACACAGCCCTCGTGCTGAATGCCGTTAATTTCAATGCCAATAGCTATTCCTCATACGGATACGCATACTGCTACTATCGATACGATTACAGCACCGCCACAAAAGAGAACTGACGCCCATGTTTTTCCGCACTAAAAGAACCACCATGCTGAGGGTGAACCTGCCCTCAGGTATAGACCTGCACTGCCACCTGCTCCCGGAAGCTGATGATGGCGCCCGCCACATCAGCGATTCATTGGAGATTATCCGCTTCATGAAGCTGCAGGGCCTGAGAGGAGCCGTCTGTACCCCTCACATCAGCAGTACCTATCCGCACAATACGCGCTACTCGCTGCGCACCGGCTTCAACACCCTGCTGCAAGCCGCGCGCGTGGATGGTCTGGACATCACGGAACTTACTGCCGCGGAAGCGGAAGCTCCTGCCGAGAGCTTCGGCCTGTACCTCGCGGCAGAATATATGCTGGATAGAACCTTCCTGAAGCACCTTGCCGCCCCCAAGCAGCTGTTGGCCATACCAGAGCCACTAGTAAACCAGACCAGCGAATTCTCAGCTAGGCGATATCTTCTCATCGAGCTGCCGCAATACCTCCTGCCGGACAACTGGCGGGATATGCTGGATTCCGTGCTCAGCATCGGCTTCATTCCCCTGCTCGCTCACCCGGAGCGATATCACGCACTACTCACTGAAAGTGAACTGCTAGAGCTGCATGAAAACGGCATACACTTTCAGGGAAATCTAGGCTCACTCACCGGGCTGTATGGCAAAGAAGCTCAGTACCTAGCGCTCTCCTTCAAAAACCGGGGGCTCTACAATGCATGGGGGACTGATACCCACTCTGCCGACATGCTCCGCCGCATAGCAGCCCAACTCTAGCAGCCCCCACTTTTAACTACCCTACCCACTCATATGGAAATCACAAATGAACTACGCCCCCAGTACAGGCGGGCCCTCGCCGGATTGTACGCACGACTTGGCAAACGCCTCATCGATGTCACCCTCGCACTCATAGCCCTGCTGCTGCTCACGCCGCTGCTAGCGCTCATCATTCTGCTGCTTCTCCTCTTTCAAGAGGGCAACCCCTTCTTTCTGCAACAGCGGGTGGGACATAACTGCAAACCATTCAACATTATTAAATTCCGCACCATGACCGACGCCCGCGATGCAAACGGCAAGCTGCTTCCCGACGCCGAGCGAACCACGCGAATAGGTGCCATTCTACGCTCCACCTCACTGGATGAGCTGCCGGAACTCATCAATGTGGTGCTGGGTGATATGGCCCTCATCGGCCCAAGGCCTTGGATAGCCACCCAGATGGCGTATTTCGATTCCCAAGTCTGCCAGCACCGCATGAGCGTGCGGCCGGGGATTTCAGGACTGGCGCAGGTACACGGGCGAAACCACATCAGCTTCCGCCGCCGCATGTGGTACGATCTACTGTACACGCGAGCCATGAGCCCCGGGCTGGATTTGAGCATACTGCTGCGCACGTTCTACAAAATCGTCATCTGTGAAGGAATCAATCCCCGAAAAAGCTCAGACAAAGCAGCTTAAGACATTACCATGGAGACCTATTTTCAGATACGCTTTGAGTTTAATCGCGAGGCCGTGCTGGCAGCCATCCGCCGCCAAATTCATGAAAATCGCTCAGGCTTCATTGCCGTGGCAGACGGCAACGTCCTCGCTCGAGTTCACTGCGATGCAAGCTTCCGTAACACAATAAACAGAAGTATCTTCGCCATTTGCGATAGCTCGTGGGTGCCATTTTACCTCAGAAAGCTATACGGCATCAGCCGCGCTCAATACTGTGGCGCTCAGATATTCAGAGACATTGTCAGCAGTGGAGAATATCGCATGGCTTTCCTCGGCACGGATGAAGCGACACTCACCGACCTGCGCCAGAATATACAGCAGTGGAATCCCGGCGTACTCAGCATGCCCTTCCGCGCCTTACCATTTTGCAACGTGGAGGATTTTGATTATCCGAGCATCGCTGCAGATTTAGAGCGAGAGAAGGTGGACATCATATGGGTGGCTCTGGGAGCCCCTAAGCAGGAGAGCTTCATGGAAAAGCTGAGCAGCCACCTCACGCGAGGTGTCATGCTGGGAGTGGGTGCAGCTTTCAATTTCTTCAGTGGGCATGTACGCCGAGCCCCCAAGGCACTGGTGCAGCTACGCCTGGAGTTTCTATGGCGCCTACTGACAGAACCGGGAAAGCAATTCCGGCGCTGCTGCGGTATCATCCGTCATCTGCCCGGCATCATCAGCCTAGAACACCGCCATTCCCACCGCATATGAACGTGCTACTCACCATCGCCGGCCCATTCTCAGCCACCTACGGCGGCGGGCAGGTATATGTGCGCCGCTTAGCTGAGGCTATGGCCGGTCAGCCGGAAATCAAGCTTCACATTGCTGCAGCACTGAACAATTCCACCGCCGCAGAAGCAGGTGTGTTCGGCCTCTCTACTGAACATGCGGAGGATGAACTGCGGCAACTGCTGCGTAAGCTGCGGCCGGACATCGTACATGCGCACGGCATCAAAGCAGCCACCGCCCGCGCTTGTAAAGCAGAGGGCATCCCTTGTGTCGTAACAGCTCACCATGGCGGCATCATCTGCCCCACAGGAGCCATGCTAAATGAAGATAACCGCATCTGCCGCACGCATGCATCTCACCGAAACTGCCTGCTCTGCGTGCTCTGCAATATCAAGGGAGGGCGTAGGCTCAACCACTTTTGCCGGCGTATACCGCCCTCGTTGTACCGCATGCTAGGCATTGTGGCCGAAAAGCTTCCATTTATTCCGTTTATCACACCTATTGTGCATGCTGCACAGCAGATTTACCGCAAACGCCGTGAGTGGTTGAGCATCAGCCGGTGCAGTAGCCACATCATCGCGCCGTCTACGGCCATGGCTGATACGCTGTGCCGTAATGGGCTCCCCCAAAACAGACTAACGGTACTGCCACACGGCGCACCAAGACAGAAAGATGGCTGCTATCCCGCAGGGGCGGACACATGCCTGCGCTTCTACTTCGTGGGACGAATCTGCCGCGAAAAAGGCCTCCACGTACTGTTGGCAGCTTTCGCAAAACTTGGCGACTCCACGGCTGAACTACACATTTTCGGAGGTGCCGTCACTCGCAATGAAAAGCGCTATCAATTCGAACTTCTGAGGCAATACATTCACCGTCCTCACATTTACTGGCATGGGCCACAGGCTGAAGATAAGCTGGATATACTTACACAGAAGTGTCACATTTTGGTGCATCCGGCCATCTGTATGGAGGTGTTCGGACTGGACATGGCCGAGGCACTCGCCGCCGGGAAATGGGTGCTTGCCACCCGCTGTGGCGGCGCAGAAATGCAGGTGCAAGACGGGCAGAATGGCTGGCTGGTGGAGCCTAACTCCGTGCCGGAGCTGGTCTCAGCCATGCAGCGTATTCTAGAGGCGCCCCCACTCAACAGCCCCGCTTGTCATATCAGCAATACTTTTCCCCAACATGCAGAGCAACTCTGCAAACTGTATCACCGCATCATTCAAAATGAAAAGAAAAAAAGTCCTCATTGACGTCAATTCCGTTGTTCCCTGCTTCGTCCAGAGAAAAATGAGCGGAATTAGCCGCACCACGCTGGAGCTAGTAAAACACCTCAGCAAACTGGAGGATGCCCCGGTGAAGCTGGCACTTACAGCTCAGAATATGAAGGGAATAGGGGCTTCTCAGCTGCACAGCGGACTGGAGGAACACCACATGTACCTCCCCTACCGAGACTTCTGGAACAGGCTACTTTCCCGCACACCGGTACAGCGCTGGCTCTGCAGGCATAGTCTGCTGCATATTCCTCACAATTTTGCCCATGTAAACCGCAACGAATCCTGCATCGTTACACTACATGATGCCATCTTCATGAAAATGGCAGAAGAAGGAGCAGGCCATGAAGAACTCCGTCGGAACGCGCCAGCATTCCTGAAGCGTTGTCGCCGCATCATTACCTGCTCAGAGCACTCCGCCAACGATATACGTGCCATGCTGCAGGATGAAACACCCCCTATCGATATCATCCCATGGGGAATCAGACATGATATCTTTTATCCCACTGATGATAAAAAAGCAGTACGAAATGAGCTTGCCTGGAGCTACCGCATCTCGAAACCCTACTTTGTGAGCATTTCCTGCAATGCTGGCCGAAAGCGTACGGACGCGCTCGTACGCGCCTATCTGGAGTTAGCGGCGGAGCGCCCACTGCACCATGAGCTAGTGCTTGTATGGGAAGATCCACCAGTAAAACTACTATCAGAAGTGGCTGAAAGTAACTGCGCTCACCGCATTCATTTTCTTAACAGTGTGGAAGAAGCGGATTTACGCTTGCTCTATCAGGGAGCCTCAGCGGCCTTCACGCCATCCTCATACGAAGGCTTCGGGCTGCCGATAGCGGAGGCCATGGCCTGCGGAACTCCGGTAGTGACCTGCCGAAACAGCTCACTGGAAGAAGTGGGTGGTAACGCCGCCATCTACATAGATGAACCCATCAGCCGAACCCTACCTCTCATGATGAGACAACTGGACGATGGCTTCATACCAACCGCTTATCACAGCCAGCTCGGGCTCGCCCAAGCCAATCGCTTCCGCTGGGAACACACAGCCAGCAAAACGATTTGCTCATACTGCAAAGCTCTGAGAATACCTGTATGACGATACTCATTTGCATACCCTGTCTGCTGATTGGTGGCACGGAGCTCCAGACGCTCAGTCTGGTGCGAGCTCTGGGGAGCCGAGGTCACCGCGTCGTCACGGCCTGTTACTTCGAGCACAGTCCGGATATAGTCAACCGCTATCAGTCGGCAGGTAGCGTGGTGGAATTGTTTAGCCCCCTGGGGGAGAGAAAGACCGGTTCCGACTGCGTGCTTTTTCTGTACAGCAAGCTCAAAGAATGCGTTCTTAAGTACCACCCGGATGTAGCCCATGTGCAATACATGGCACCGGGCGCCCTTCCTTGCCTGCTGCTCAGGCTTCTGGGTGTACCGCGCATCATCGCTACAGCGCATACAGACGCACGTATTTACCGCTCGCTGCGCCTGCTGCGCTTCATCCGCAAGCACGTGACGGATGTGTTCACATGCATCACCACCCGCGCAGAGGAGGAATTCTTCGGCAGCTCATGCTGCTTCACCCCAGAACATAAGCTGGCTCGCCACAGCCATACCACCCTGTACAATGCCCTACCCGCTCACATACGCCTCGCCACAACACCACGCACAGAGCTGCCATCAAGCCCCGTCATAGGCGTTGTGAGCCGCATAGAAGGCATCAAGGGCATGGAGCTTGTCCTCCCGGCATTTGCCTTGCTGCTCAAAGGATTGCCCCATGTGCAACTTCTCGTGGTGGGAGATGGAAGCCTCACGCCTCACATGAAAAAACAGGCCGCCCAACTCGGTGTGGAAAATAGCGTAGAATGGGTCGGGCGTCGACCTCCGGAGGAGCTAAGCGACTACTATGATAGACTTTCGCTGCTATGGATGCCGTCACTCAGTGAGGGGTTCGGGCTGAGCGCGTTGGAAGCCCTTGCCAGAGCATGTCCCGTGATAGCAAGCCGTGTGGGCGGGCTACCGGAGCTAGTGAAAACCGGCGAATGCGGAGAATTGTTCGAGCCGGGAGATATCCCATCACTCGCAGCCGCCACCATGCGCATACTTCAGGATGAAGAGCACTGGAAAAAGCTCTCACGCGGAGCTCTGAACCGAGCAGAGCAATTCAGCAGAGAGCGATATGAGGAATTAACAGCCCATCTCTACAAGCAAGTTTTATGTATGCGCTGAACTACCTATACTTTGTAATACTCTCACTCATGCTACTGCTGTTTCTCCATAGCAGTGGTACAAATGTTAAACATCCTCTGCTAAAGAAAAAACGGTTGATCTTCAATGGGCCGGAGATATTCTGGGTGTTGCTATTCTCCACCGGACTACTGGCTCTTTCGGCTCCTGCCGGGTTGGATTTGATGGCTGTGCGCCTGCTTTTTCTGGAAGTACTCTGCCTCATGGCTCTGGCAAAAGCAACTGGGCGCCCCTCCATGCCGGCCCCTGTGAAGCTGTACCTCGTTTTCATGCTCTGGCTGATAATCGGCTGCCTGTACAGCCCCTCAGCTTTTTATGGATTCCGAGTCATCCTCAAATACCTGTACCCGCTTCTGATACTACTGACCGCTTCAGCCGTGGTGCGCCATGAGGAGGTAATGCTAAAATCCGCGCTGGGTTCCCGAATCGTAGCTCTGGTGGCGCTCGTCATCTGGCTGAGCACAGCTGAGCATCTGCTGCTACCGGGAGTATTCTGGTATGGCACGGCACGCGCCATTAACTACATCACTATCAGCATGTTCTCGCTGGCTCTCTTCTTCTGCCTCAAACACCCGCGTGATTTATTCTTCAGCGCTCTTTTTCTGCTCCCCTGTCTGCTGTGGGTGTACCGCACCAGCATCATGGGCTCTCTTGTAGCGCTCATGGTATTTGCCCTCTTCCGCTATCGTCTGAAAGCCCTGCCCATCATCGTTCTGCTTTTCATTTTGGGAGTGGGTTCCGTCTTTTACCTTCCAGCGCTCAGAAACAAAATGTTCCGTGATGCAGACATAACCCTCACGGATTTTCTGGCTGGTAAAGTTAATCAGCAAGATATCGAAAGCAACGCCCGATTTGCCATATGGGATTATTTTGAGAAGCGTTTCTACTTAGACCACGAACTCACTGGCAGCGGCACAGGTGCCACACAGCAGCACTTTTACACCCGCAAGCTCTTTGGCGGCCTACAGGTTATGCACAGCGACATGGTTCAGATGAAGTGTGACAATGGCATAGTAGCGCTTGGCCTGTATTATGGCTCCATTCTGCTGATGGTGCTGCATTCCTTCCGCATTTACACGCGACACAAGAATCCATGGGTGAAGCTATGCGCCATCACGGCCGGCTCCTCGCTGGTGGGCGTAGCGGCCACCATGTACTCGGACAACGTCGTGAACTATTCGATGTGCACCCTCTCCTATCCCTTCGGCTTTTACGGCATGATGCTAGGATTACTCAAATCTCATTCTTCCTCACACATATGATTTCAGTTATTATTCCACTTTACAACAAGAAAGCATACATTACCGCCACCCTTCAATCCGTCCTGCGACAGAGCTACCCACACTTTGAACTGGTAGTGGTGAATGATGGCTCCACGGATGATAGCCCTCAAGCAGTGGAGACCATGCAAGATAATCGCCTGCGGCTGATACATCAGCCGAACAAAGGCGTATCAGCAGCTCGTAATCAGGGCATAAGAGTAGCACGGAATGAGTATATTGCTCTGCTAGATGCAGATGATATCTGGGAACCGGACTGCCTGCAAACCCTCGCACAGCTGGCAGATAAATACCCAGATTGCGATATTTTTGCCTGCAATTATGAGTTCAAGCAGCAGGACGGCAGCGTGCGCCCCACCATTATCAGAAAGCTGCCGTTCACAGAAGAAGACGGTGTGATGAGCAACTACTTCGAGGTTGCAGCATGCTCGCACCCGCCCATCTGCTCCAGCAGCGTGATGATTCGGAAAGAGGCGCTGAGAAGCATAGGCGGTTTTCCGGAAGGGCTCAGCTCTGGCGAAGATTTGCTCACTTGGGCGAGGTTGGCCTGTCGATACCGGATTGCATACAGCCGGCGCGTCTGTGCGCGCTTTGTTTCCACTCCGTCCGGCAGCGCCATAAGCAAAGTCCGCCAACGACGAAGAGGCGATGATCCCGTGGCAGATGAGTTATTCACCTTGCAGAAACAGAATCCCCACGTGGCGCGAGGGCTAAAACAATACATTCACCGCTGGTTCCGCATGCGCGGAATCGTAGCGCTGGAAGCAGATGAGCCCAGAGTGGCTTGTTCCTATGCCCTCCGTGGGCTGATGCAAGGAGGAAAAATACGCGAGTTCGCCCCGCTGCTTGCGCTTTCACTACTACCTGCGGGAGTTAGCCGCTTCATTTTCAACCTCAGAAAACAGTAAACACCATGCACATTGTCTACATCAGCCGAGAATACCCGCCCACTCTGCGTGGAGGTGGTATAGCCACCTATGTGCAGAATGTGGCTGTAGCATTCGTGGCGGCCGGGCACCGTGTCACTGTCATCTGCGCGGCGGATGACACCAGCAGCACCTCCGATGAACAGGAGGGAAATCTGCGCATTATCCGCCTGCCGGGTGGTGACTTCGTGATTCCGAGCGTAGAAAAAGCCTACCCATGGCGAAAGCTTAGAGGCCTCACGCGCTTTCACTCCTACCGCCGCAGAATACGAGAAACCCTGCAAAGCATTGGTGATGTCGATATTGCCGAAGTGGCAGAGTTTGGTGCGGAAAGCCTCGCTCTGGAAGGAGTGGGGCTGCCGATAATCATCCGCCTGCACACGCCCACGCTTCTGGATAGAGCGAGCTGTGGGCTGCGCCGCCCCGGAGTGTGGCAGCTGCATGAGTGGCTCTGCGGAAAAATGGAAAAGAAGCTGATACGGCAAAGTCCGATGCTGAGCTCCTGCTCCAGAAGCCTAGCTGCCTGGGTACAGAAACACTTCAAGATACAAGCAGGGCGTATCACCACCATCCCAAATCCTATTAACACCATTGAATGGCAAAACGATACACGCGAACCACGGCTACCACTTTCGGTTCTGTTCGTAGGTACTATCACGAGAGAAAAAGGAGTGGACACCTTGGTGGAGGCATGCAGAATGCTCCGTCAGAACGGCTACCCCGTGGTGCTGACACTCGCCGGAAAAATGGGCAGCTATGGCCATAAACTCGCACGCTATTTTCAGAATGAGTCTGACTGGTGCAGTTTCGCAGGTAATGTGCCAAGGAACGAATTACCCGCCCTCTATGCGTCACACGAGGTGGTATGCTTGCCATCTCTCTGGGATAACATGCCCATGACCTGTCTGGAAGCCATGGCAAGTGGCGCCATCGTTGTGGGTAGTAGCAGCGGAGGTATGTCAGAAGTCCTCCGCCACGGGATAAATGGCTTTCTCTGCCCCCCGGGCGACGTTCAACTCTGGGCGCGGGCCATCGCTCACGTTCTGAAGATGTCAACGCATGAGAAAAACCGAATCCGCTCTGCCGCCCGCCACTGCGTCACTACTCACTTCAGCACACACGCCATCACACAGCAATTACTCTCTTTATATGAAAAAACCATCAGCCTATACAATGCGTCCCACAGTACTTTGGGTTAACCCCTCCTTTGCAGACTACCGCGTACCCTTCTACCGCGCTCTCAGCGAACGCCTGCGGGGACAATTTCATCTCGTTTACTCCGAAAACCGAGTAGAGCCACGCTGCGTCAAAAAGATTCAAGCGGCGCTCGGCTCGCATGCACATGGGCTCAGCGATGAAAAATGCCTTACCCTCGGAAACCGCAACTCACACTTCTCTTGCAGCAGCCTCTCTATTCCCTACCCCTCAGGGCTGAACAGGCTTCTGAGCACCATCAAGGCAGACGTCGTCATCGCGGAGGGATTTTTCCAATGGACACCATGGGCTCTACTCCATGCCCGGCGCCTACGAGTTCCCCTACTCATCGCCTACGAACGCACTGCCCATACTGAGCGTAACTGCCCCCGCTGGCGCAAGCTATACCGCAAGTGGATATCCCGATTCACCTCGGCATTTCTCGTGAATGGCAGCCTTTGCCGTGAATACCTGATACAATCTCTCGGGGTAAATCCAGACATCATTACCGAGGGCATCATGGCCGCCGATAGTGAGGAACTCAGTAGCGGTGTACAGGAGCTCCGCTCCGGCAATGCCAGTCCGACTCAGGGCATCACATGGCTGTACGTGGGCCGCCTCATCGAGCTGAAGGGAATACACCAACTGCTGAACGCCTGGCAGGAGCACATGGAACGCTTCCCACATGACAAGCTCATCATCGTGGGTGATGGCCCGGAACGCGCAAAACTGGAAGCCATGAATACACCCGCCACCGAGTTCAGAGGCCCTGTGGATTATGACCACATTCACAAGTATTACGCTCAGGCGGATGTGTTTATCATCCCAACATTGGAGGATAACTGGAGTCTCGTCGTGCCGGAAGCAATGGCTTGCGGCCTACCTATCGCTTGCTCCTGCTATAATGGCTGTCACCCTGAGCTGGTAAAAGATGGGCTTAATGGCAAAGTCTTTGACCCGCTGAGCCGAGATTCCATTCTGGACACTCTGGCCTACTTTCATTCCGCCTCGCTTCCTGCCATGAGCCAAGCATCCTGCGAAATAGTAGAGCTTTACAGCCCTTACCGCTGCGCCCACCGAGCCTGCGATGGCATCCTCAAGACCATAATTAAATGAGCATGAAAGAAAGAATCCTCTTCCTGCTGCCGCTCCCGCCCCCCTTGCATGGTGCCTCCTCCGTAAGCGAAAGCATCATGAACAGCGAGCGAATTAACGCTTCATTTCACTGCAGATACACAAACATCGCCACCTCGCGGGATTGCCGGGAAATCGGTGTCTTCCACCCACGGAGCATAATGCATAAGCTCATGCGCTTTTTAACTGCGCTGATTATCGTATTCCGGCAGCTGGTAGTATTCCGCCCGCATAAGTGCTACATGGCCATCACCTGCCATGGGCCGGGCTTTCTGAAGGATGCCCCCTTTGCCCTGCTTGCCAGAGCCTTCGGATGCAAGCTGATACTGCACCACCACAACAAAGGCATGCAGGGCTGTAGTCATCACCTCTTATACAGAATACTGCTGAAAGCAGTATATCGCAACGCCACTGTTATACTGCTTTCGCCGAGACTGTACGATGATGTAGCGGATATTGTTGATAAAAAAAGCATAAGGATATGCCCGAACGGTATTTGAAGCAATGTTTGAATTTCTCTATCTAGGAAATCTGATACCCGCTAAAGGGATTCCAGAGCTGCTGGAGGCCTGCCATTTGCTGTCGGAATGCAGCCCGGATTTTATCTGCCATATCGCCGGAGCGGATACAAAAGAGCTGAGCGCTGAAACCATCCGCACACATCACAAGCTCCCGCAGCTCATCATTCACGGGGCTGTCAGCGGACAAAATAAATTGGCACTATGGCAGCGCGCTCAGGCACTTGTCTTCCCCACTAATTACCATAATGAGTGTTTCCCGCTAGTGATTCTGGAGGCCATGCAACAGGGACTACCCGTCATAAGCACCCCCGTGGGAGCCATACCGGATATGGTCATACATGAGAAAACCGGCCTACTGATTCCCACGCAGGATTCAAAGGCACTCTTCCACGCCATGCTTCGCCTGATGAACTCGGGTAATCTGGCCCGAAAACTGGGAGAATCCGCCGCCACCCACCACCGCAAATACTTCACCTTCTGTAACTTCGAAAACAATCTCATACGCATTCTGGCTGAATCATGATAGAAAACTCACATATCACAGTGCCGGAAGACTGCACCTCCTGCGCCCTCTGTGCCAACATATGCCCTTCTAACGCCATCAGCATGTGCTGGAATGAAAATGGATTCCTCGTACCGGACGTGAAAGAAGAATGCTGCATCCACTGCGGGCTCTGCTTCAGGAACTGCCCGGCACTTCATCCCCACCCGGAGCCGCCCCCATCAGAGTTCACTCCGAAAGCCTACGCCGCCTACAGTACGCATGAAAACATACGGCGCACAAGCTCCTCAGGAGGCGTGTTTAGCGAACTTGCTACCACCATAATGGAGCTGGGAGGCGTGGTGTATGGCGTACGCTGGGAACCCGGGTTTCACGCATGCTTTCACCGGGCAGAAACACCGGATGAGCTGGCCGCCTTCCGCGGTTCTAAATATGTGCAAGCAGAACCCGGCCATGTCTACCATCAAGTGCGGGAAGACCTGCAATCTGAGCGTGCGGTACTCTTCTCCGGCTTGCCATGTCAGGTACAGGCGCTGCTCCGGTTCATAAAGAAGCGCCCGTCCTCACTCATCACAGTAAGCCTTGCATGCCATGGCGTACCCTCCCGTCTGCTTGCCACTCAGTATCTGGATGAAAAGCAGGTAGAACTGGGTTGCAGCATTTCCGACTGGCAATTCCGAGATAAAACACATGGCTGGATTGATTATCATGTGCGCACAACCGGCTGCAATGGCTCTTCTACCCTGATGCTTAAACACAAGGACGATTACATGCGCCTCTTTCTCAGTGATATCGTCATGAAAAAGGCATGTTACACCTGTCCCTACTGCTACAGAAACAACGCCGTCCCCACTATAGGAGATATCGCACTGGGCGACTTCTGGAACATCCGTCATATCCACCCAGAAATGGACTGTTTCTCAGGAATCTCCTGCGTACTCAGCCTCTCACCCGCTGGGGAAAAATTATTGAACCTCACGGAAACGCAAGGAAAAATCCGGCTTCATGAAGAGAGCTACACCATCGCCCGAAATCCCGCAGGTACCTCATCGCCCCCGGCGGCCCCCATCATTCCCAAGCAAAGAAAAAAAGCACTTCAGATGCTCAAAAAGCGCGAGCCTCTTCAAAACTTACTGAAAATGAGCGAACGGCGTATTTCCTTCTGCGGCTTTTCTCTCCGAGAAAGCTCTCCCATCATCCGTGCTCTCGTGTACTTGAAGAAAAGATTAACAACCGCGCCTCGCCCCATCGTGGGTATTCTAACTGAAGAACTTGGGGCAAACTACGGAGGCCTCCTGCAAGCCTACGCCATGCAGCAGGTGCTGCGCAGCTGTGGCTTTACCCCCTACACCCTGAACCATACCTCACCACCGCCCATTATCCGCCGAGTCAGGCAATACCTCGCCCACGCCGCGTGGTGCTGCCATATCATACCGCCTGTTCCCTTGCCAAAAAGAGTGGCACTGCAAGCCGGACGGGACTTCACAAGTGCCTTTATCAACACCGTATCGGCTGATACAGAAAGCCAATGGCAAAGTCTTATGAAACGCATTCCCTTCCACGCTCTCATCGTCGGCAGTGACCAGGTATGGAATCCGGCGGGAAAACGGCGTCCCATGCCCTTCTTTTATCTGGAACGCGCACCAGAGGAATTGCGGCAGAGGAGCATAGCCTATGCCGCATCCTTCGGGGAAGATTTCCCGCTTTATCACCCGAATGATGAAGAGCCGTGCAGCAAGTTGCTGCGAGATTTCAAGGCCGTTTCCACACGAGAACACAGTGGAACATCTCTCTGCCGGAAGCGTGGGGTAAGTGCCACCCAAATGCCGGATCCCACCCTGCTGCTCACCCGCGAGCACTATGACGAGCTCATCGGCAGCCCAGGAATTCACGAACAAGGAAAGCGCATTCTGCATACTTACCTACTGGACGCCAAACCAGATGTCCACGGCGTGGCAACACAGCTCCACATGAAAGTCCAGACCGTATCCGAAGGGCGTGCACCTATAGCAGTCCGAGAATGGCTCAGGCGCATACGCGATTGCAGCGCACTCATCACGGACTCCTTTCACGGCTGTGTATTTGCCATCATATTCAATCGGCCATTCGTCTGCTTGGGGAATGCAGCTCGGGGAGAAGCACGCTTCCGCTCGTTGCTGTACACCTTCGGGCTTAGCGAACGCCACCCCGAGGAATACAACACAGCTTCCGCGGTACGCCTGCTGAATACCCCCATAGACTGGTACCGGGTAAATGCCATTCTGGCGTCTGAGCGTCAACGCGGACTAGATTTCCTCAACAATAACCTCCACAGAAGCCATGACAAATGAACTCAGAACAGGAGTACTGCTGAACTACTGCTCCGCCGGGCTACGCCTGCTCACCGGCCTTTTCCTCACGCCTTTCATCATAACCTCGCTGGGAACGAATGAATACGGGCTTTTTCTTCTCAGCAACTCAGTCATCACATGGCTGGCACTATCAGATTTAGGGCTTGGTAGCACGGTCACACGCTTCGTGACCTGTTATCAGGCTGAGGAAAAATACGAGCAGGAAGCGCATTTTCTGGGGCAAAGCATTATGCTTTTTAGCCTTATCGCCTTCATCACCCTGCAAGCAGGGCTGATATGTTACCTGTATTTGGGCAAGATCTTTCCCGGATTAGGAGAAAATAACCTGAGTACACTAAAAGTGCTTTTCCTGCTGACGCTCAGTAATCTGGTAATAGCCATACCGCTCCGCCCTCTAAGCTGTGTACCGGCTGCATACAAGAAATTCATCGTGCCGGGAGTGTTCGGACTTGTCATCAGCCTGCTGAACGCCGGCCTGACGGCGGGGCTGCTTCTGCTCGGGTTCAAAGCCATCGGACTCACGGTGCTTTCCGTTTGTCTGGGAGCGGCGAACCTGCTGTGGGGATTATACTACACGCTGAATGTGCTGAAAGTACGCGTCACTTTCCGGTGGCCGGATATGAAGCTATACCGGGAGATGATAGGCTTTTCCGTATGGGTGTTTCTTAATCAGCTCATGGATATGTTCTACTGGCAGGCAGGAGCCCCCATACTCGCCCGCTCCTGTGGCACAACAGCTGTGGCTGTATTCACGCTGGGTATCTCCTTTTCTACGTACTTCATGACAGCCTCCACCGCTATATCAAGCGTTCTTTCTCCCGGCCTCATGCAGATGGTAAGCAAACATGCCACTCCGGCGGAACTCACACAAGCGATGATTCGCGCCGGGCGCATGCAGCTAAGCCTGCTCTGCATCATTCTGAGCGGCTTTGCCTTCCTCGGGCAAGACTTTCTGAAACTCTGGGTAGGAAACAGCATGGGTGAGCAAGTTTACAACATCTGGCTGGGTGCGATTCTCGTGCTGGTGCCACTGGTAGTACCGCTCACGCAGAACACAGGCATTGCCATTCTGCAGGGAATGAAGCTGCACCATGGCCGAGCCATCATCCTGCTGATATCCTCCGCCATCTGTGTTGTACTGGGCTACTTCATGAGCCTGTATCTAGGCCCCTTAGGCATGTTCGCAGGTACAGCCATCTCTCTGATATGCGGCCAGATTATACTCATCAATATCTATTACCACCGGAAAGCTAGGCTGGATACCGCGCTCTTCTTCCTCAGCACCTACCGCCCCATGATTACCCCCCTGCTCATCCTCGCGGCTGCCGGAGCGCTCCTCAACTTCCTCATCCCCATGAACACATGGGGGCCCTTTCTTACAACCGCTCTCGGATATGCCCTCTTCTCCGCGTTTGTTATCTACGTTCTCTACCTGACACCGGCCGAACGAAAGAAAATCATTCACCTCCGAGGAGAGAAAATCGAGTAAAAACCAAGGGGCAGGATGCTCATGGCACCCTGCCCCTTGGAATCCTATGCTGCTACAGGATGATTATGCATTCGCAACAGTGAAACGCTTGGTTTCATTATCCTGCTGCGTCTCCAACTCCAGCGTATAGGAGGAGTTGTAGCGCCCGGCACCATTATCATACGAGGCGACCTCAATGAAGTAGGTACCTGCCGTGAGCGAGAGGGTCTTATCAAGCCCATCGGCGGACTTGGCCGTAGAGCTGAGTTTCTGCGTGTAGCGGCCATTGCCACGGTCCTGATAAATCTTCACCTTGGCGTTAGCCTCCAGCCCGGTGAGGCTGAGCGTCAGCTTACCGTTTTCACTCATCTCCAAGCGGTAGTAATCCAAAGCATCACCGGCGCCCACCCAGCTATTGATAGTAGCCTCACTGCTGCTGACCAGTTCCAGCTGAGTTGCGCTTTCCTTGGTATTGTTATCGGTGATGAGGGAATCATCCTCCACAATATCCCCCTCAACAAAGAGCTCGTACTCACTGCCGGAGCTGCCCTCTGCCGTGGAAACGCTGATGTAGTACGGCTCACCCTCCGTAAGGTTCAGGCGGTCCAGAGCGCTCACCGCATCATCGGGAGAAACAAGCAGGTTCTGCACCACATTAAACTCGCCATTTTCCATGGTTCCCACACTAAGCATGAGCGAGTCACTAAGCGTAGAGGAAACGATACCCACCTTGTATGAGCCATCGCCTGTAGCGGTGAATACGTAGTAGTCCTGCGCATCCCCTGCACCCACCCAGTTGGTGGTATCCTGACGGCTGGCGCCATCTGCCGGGGTGGAAAGAGTGAGCACGTTCGCCTCCGCCACGGTGTTATCCGCCAGCCCCTGAGTCTGCAGAGTGCCGGAGAGTTCACCCACATTACCGGCGGCATCCACAGCCTGGATGTGATAGCTGTGTTCGCCATCCTTCAGTTTCACATTATCCAAGCGGGTTGCGGTGCCCCTGTAAAGCTCCTCGCCATCTACAGTCAAGGTGTAGAGCACGTTGGCTTCAGAGGCGGCCCAGACGAAGCTTACCAAGGTGCTGCCATCCGGCTGCCCCTCTGTGATAAGCTCTGCCATCTGCACGGTGGGTGCCACGATATCCTTACCCGTGAAGGCGCCAAGGTATGAATAGTTACCAAGGTAGTACCCGGCAAGGCTGCCAGCTGTATCCGCTACACGGTACATGCCGCTCTGAGCATCATACTCCACAGCCAGCGTTACCAGTGCGGTGGTGCCGTCATCCGAATCCGTTACGTGGATTTCTGTTACAGTCCCGGCAGTATTCACAGAGAAGCCCCAAAGTGTCAGAGAATGACCACGTGTAAGAGCACCCTCATCCGTCATCACACCGAAGACGCCCAAGGTAATCATTCCGCCGTCATTATATATCTGCTGCCACTGCTCTGCGGGAGATGTGGCACCGGCGGTACGGAGACTTACCTGAGCGGTGTGGGAGCTGACGGTCTGAGCGGTATAGTACTGGTCATACCAAGCGCCCATGTTCTCCTCGCCCTTGTATGAGGAGCTTTCATATGCACGGTACCCACCGGTGGTACTGTCACCGGAGAGCCACCAAATGAAACCATACACATCCGCACCGGAGGTGTTTTTCCACGAGGTGGTAAAACTTTCATAAATGGAGCCAAGCTCTGAGGGAACACCGGGCACAGAGGCCGTGGTATTACCCTGCTTCTGCCACCAAGTGAGCACGTTCGACGCCGCAGCTGCCCAACAGAGGTTCGAATCAGCAGCGCCGGTCTTGTTCACATCATAGTAACCGCTTACGATTTCGCCCTCGGAACAGAACTGCATACCACTGGCCCAGAAAGTTTCGCCCTCAGGTTCGGGAGCCACGCCGCTGATGGTAATCGACTGAACTTCCGTCCACTCGGAGTAGTTGTTAGCAGCATCCACCGCTCTGAGCTGCCACTCATAGTCAGCGGCGGCGAGCTCATCAAGCGAGATTGAGGTCTGCTCCGTAAGCACGGAGCGCCAAACCCCGCCAGCCTCGCGATAGCGCAGCTCATAGGCGGCGGCATCTTCCACAGCACTCCATGCGAAGCTTGCAGAGTTTTCGCCCACCTGCACGTCGATACCACCCGGCAATGACGGCGGCATGGTATCTACCGACACGGGCAGAGCCTCACACCAATCACCGGCTACCCCCTGATTCAGAGCGCGCACCTGCACGGTGTACTCGCCATCCTCCACATTCAGCATAGCTGAATTGCTCAGAACCGTCAGGACGGGCTGTTCAATTCCAGCTTTGATAAGGCGCACTTCATAAGTGATATTTTCACCCTCAGTGGCGGTCCAGCTCAGAGTGAGCGTGCTGCCCTTCTGAGTAAGCTGAACGTCCTTCAGCACCTCCGGCTGCGGAATGCTACCGGCCACGACATTGCCCAAGTGTGTGGTAGCGTCAGCACCGTACAAGACGTCTATGCCACCATCGCTGCGGCCCACTAGGATATCAAGACGGCCATCAGCATTCACATCAGCCACATCCAAGCGCAGGCGATCCGTGCTTGCGCTCATATCAAGCGAAATACCACCAGCGGTCACGTTCTCGGCGGCACCGAAGAGAGCCTCCGTTGCAGAGCCTTCATTGTGGTAGTAGCGAATGGTGCCGTCTGCAGAACCCACGAGCAAGTCCATCACGCCGTCACCATCTACGTCACAAGCGGTTACAGAGGCACGGCTACCCACATCGATCCTACCGACGGAGTCATGCAGGTAGTAACCATAGCTGAAGTCAGCCACACCTGTAGTGGCGGCATCCAGATACAGCAGGATATTACCCTCACCCGTGCCAATCAGCATATCAACACGACCATCGCCATTCATATCAGCGAACTCAACAGCGGCGCGGCTATCAACCTTCACCTCCTCAGACAAGCCGCCACGGCGGCATGTAAGCAGGCCGGCATCCGTCCAGTGGCCATCTTCAGCTGCAATGAATACCCGCACGCTGCCATCTGCCTGGCCTACAACCATCTCAGCCTTACCATCACCGGTCAAATCAGCCATGCGCACGATAGCACCCTGACAGCCCGCGGCATTCACCGTAAGCGGAGTATCAGCCGCGGTAGTGGCATAAATGAAGGAGCTGAAGTCAGCCACCTCTGCCGTACCATTGTTCAGGTAAATGCGTACCTTACCCTTGCCGTTGTCATTTTCACCCACCAGCAGGTCTGTCAGGCCATCGCCATTATAATCCACCAGTGTGGGCGCAGCGTAAGATACTCCGCCCTCCTCAAGCAGCTGCACGGGAGCAGCATACGCAGGGGCGGTGGAACCCAAGGGAAGCCCCTTGGCATCCGTCACCGTACCATTCTTCAGGTGCACCATAAGCTGAGCGCCATCCGGCACACCGGACACAGAACCCGTCCAAGTCAGGGTACAGCTGTCAGAATCGTACGTAAACTCACCGGCCGCAACATCCACAACCCCGCCTTCATAACTGAAGCTGAGAGCAGATGTCCAGTCCGCACACTGAGCATGCTCCGTGAACTCAATGGTCAGCACAGCATCATCGCCCACGCGGCGTATGGCGATTTCCTTCACCGCCAGCGAGCTGAGGTTCGGCTTATAATCAGACTTGGTAGAATCCTCAGCGGCATTCTGCTGTTCCTCCGTGTTACCCACATTATCCACAGCCTGAGCGAAGAAGGCATAGCTATGCTCACCCTCCTGCACCGCGTAGAGCGCAGATGTCGTGGCTATATTCTGCTGCCAGAGCTGCCAGCTGCCACCATCTACCGACACGTATACATTGTAATGGCTGATACCGCTGCCTACATCCGTACCCTGCCAGTTGATGTACAGGTAGTGAGTACTGCTTTCGGCGGCCAAGGCCTGCACAACAGCTTCGGGCTTGTCTGTATCAAGCGTGTAGCTGAGTGTGGGGGTCAGAATCGGCTCATTGAAGTCGAAGATAATGTCGGCCTGAGCGCTGAACTGCGTGCCGGTTGCGGCCGTGGCCTTCGGCGTCACATAGTACTTCACGCCGCCATCACCCTCCGGCGGGTTATAGTTCGGTGCCAGCAAGCCGACAAACGGATCGGCCACCACATAGCCCGTCTCCGGGTCAATGGCGATGAACTCCCATGTTGCAATGCCGGTGTCAGCATCAAAACGGGCATTCACATCCACCAGAACCCCCAGAGTAGAGGTCCAGTCTACACGCTTGCTGAAGCGCTGCACATCACCCTCCACCTCAATATAATTTCCGGCAATGTGCATATCACCCAGACGGAAGGTACTGTAATCGAAGGCGGAATCAATCTGCTGCGTGATAGTGACCATGGCAGCATGAGCAATATTCTCCTCAGGGATGTTCTCGCATACGATTTCGAAGTCCATCTCCTGACGGCCCACCCATTTCTGTGCGCCATACCCCTGCGGACCATAAAGGTCATTCGGGTCGTATGACTGGAAGCTCTTGTTCGGATTTTCTGTATCGGGTTTCTTATCCGGACAATTCTCCGAACTGAGGAATCTGGTAAGCCAATCATCACCTACCAAGAAAATATCCGTCCAGCTACCACCACTACCGGAAGAACCGGCAAAGCTTCCGCCGGTCACCGTTTTATCCGGTTCATCGGCCTCGGGCGGTGCTATCATGAAGCTATCATCCACCTGATGCTCATTGCCGAAGGCATCGCGAGCAATGATGGTATAACCGTGCTCACCTACATATTGACTACCGAGGTTCACAGAACCGGTCTTGGAGGGCGAATCGAAGTAATGCCATGCACCATCAGCGTAGACGGTATAAGAGCATGCTTCATCACAACGCCATGAGATGGTAACAGTATTATCAGCATGAACTTGGGCACCCCAATGCTCAAAGTATGCCATGGTGCCATCCGTTTCGATGCTACCGGTAATGGGTTGAGACTGATTACCATGCTCATCCACAGCATAAATGGAGTAATTATGCCAACCATCTGCGACATCGACCCAGAACTCATCCAGAATAGCCTTATTCGGAGCACCGCCATCTACGGAAATATAAACCTCTGCCGGTTCATCCGTAGACCAACGGAACGCCAGAGTTGACTTACCCTTACCATCCGTATCATCTATCTTTACGCTATCAAGCGTCAGCACCGGCGCCGTAGCATCCACCTCAAATTGGCGACTGATGCTCTCCGCCACGTTGCCGAATGCATCTGTCGCAATCACCTGCCAGCTGTGCAGGTGGTCCTCAGTGTTATCCTCCACATAGCAGCTGAAGGTATTATCGGTAAGCGGAGTATCGCCGGATACAATCTCGCCGTCCACCTTTACCACATACGTGGCAGTCTTATCATCCGATGACCAACTGAACGTTACCAGACGACTCGTCCCCTGTGCCTCACCGACCTCCGGCTCAGATGCCCAGATTTCAGGAGCCGTGGCATCCGTCTCCACAGTACCGGTCAACAAGCTGACAGCACCATTAGGCGCCTCAACCTCCAACTCGTACTTATGAACACCATCTGCACAGCCATTAAGGGTATACTCCGTCTTTGAGCCCACATTGTATACCACGCCGTCCACTTTCAGGCGATAAACGGCTCCCGGGGTATCGCAGGTCCATGCCAGAGTAATGGCTGACTTACCTTCCTCCAGAGCAATCACCTGCGGCGGCAGCATCTGAGCGACTGCGGCATCAGCATCCACCGATAAGTTGCCTTCCATTGTGGAAACATTGCCGACCTCGTCCGTTGCTGTGAGAACATATGTATAGTCCCCCGTAGGCAGAACAACACTTGCCGATGTACTTGTCAAGTTCGTCAGCTCCGTATCATCACTGAAACGAAGCGTATAAACAGCCTTTTCAGCAGAACTCCAGCTGAGTTTGACCTCACACATGCCGTCCTGAGGCTCCATCGCATGATAAGTCAAGCTACGGATGACCGGCGCGGTGGCATCCAGCACGCCTGAGCCGCTAGCCTCTTTGCTACCGCTGCAATTGGCCGGTTTAATCTTGTAGGTGTATTTACCATCATCCAGTTCAGTAGTGAAACTGAGTGAAGAAGTCTTTTCCACCATACGATTATTTATCCACACCTCATATTCCGCAGCGGCAGAGCTATTCCAACTCAGGGTAAGCCGGATGCGCCCGTCCTTACCTTCCACCTTCACCGCCTCAGCAGTCAGGTTCGTCACCGCCACGGGTATGGCGTACGACTTGCTATCAGTCTTCTCAGTACGGTTACCACTTTCATCTTGGGCTACTACCTTCCAAGAGCTTATATCCGCCCCTATCTTCATCGAGTACGTTGAAGCAGAACCGGTATACACGAGACTATTATTCACATACAGAGAATAGGTTATATCCTGACGATCGCTACCATGCCAGCTGAACTGAGCTCGGGCAGTACCATCCGCATGCATATATACATTCGGAGAGTAGAGCTTCAGTTCCGGAGCTGTGCTGTCAAAGTTGAAACTGCAGGTAGCATACGAGGTATTGCCACTGGCATCCTGAGCTTTCAGTTTCACCGAGTTCTTCCCGTCCTCCATCAGCAGAGTCCAAGTATTCGTTCCGGTAACTGTCGTATTTTTACCATCACCTATCAAGGTCAGTGTGCTCTCTTCGCCTGTATTCCACACGAGAGTTACGGCCACCTGCCCATCACCGGCCTTGGCCAACTTCGCCACACGGAAGAATTGGATTTCCGGGGCTGAAGCATCCGTTACAAGCACACCGGGAACCGTTGTACCCTGACCATTAGTCCCCGTAGCCGTCAGGCTATAGCTGTGGGTACCGTCGGCAAGTTCCAGCTGCACTTGGGTAGAGGCGCCCAGAGAATACTCCTTACCATCTACCGTCAGCTTATAATTCAAATTGCCTTCCCCCTTCCAGCTGAAGGTCACAACACTAATACCCTCCTTATCTTCGGACGCCGCCACCTTGGGCGCGTATAGCTCCACAACGGGCTTGGACAGATTAAACAGCACCTTGTCAGAATACCTCTGGGTATTGCCGGCCTTGTCCGTCACAGTTACGGAATAGGTGTGCAAAGCGCCATTAACCTTACCGCTCCATGAGCTGCTGCCCGCCGCTACTTCATAGCTTTGCCCATCTACCACAATGCTCGTATGGCCATCCTCGGAGCAAGTCCAGTTCAGATTCAGCAAAATACCGCCATCCTCTGCCGGTGTGCAATAAGCCATCACATTGCTGATGAGCGGAGCCGTAGCATCTATAGAGACGGTTCTCTCCTCTGTAACCGTTGCCATGCCGTTGCCTGCAATGGCTTTCAGAGAATAGGTGTGATAACCATCCGATATCTGCTCGCGGAACTTAGTGGAGCTTCCCAGATAATACACATCCTCGTCCAGAGTAAGCTCATAAGTGTAGGTATCATCTCCTGCCCAGCTCAGAGTGAACTCCACGAGGCCATCTGCCACCTTGCGCACCGTGGCATCATTCATGGTCACAACAGGTGCGGCCGTCTTCTCCGTATAATCACGGTACAGCGCCATGGCTGTTTCGGAATTATTGGTCTCGGTGAACTGCCACTCGCCATCCTTCCACACATAGGCCATGGCGGTTGTTGTCATGTAGCCTTCGGCGTTAGTGTAATCTACGTCAAAGGTCACATAATACGTATCATCCAACTCATCGAGGTAGCAGTTTTTAATCTCACCACCGGATGAGAAGAGCAGCTCCGGCGCCTGCCACGCTTCACCCTCCAGCATGGAGAAGTATATCTGGCTGCTGCCGGTAATGGTAGACGTCCATACCATGCCCAGAGCATCATGAATGTAGCGTAACTCGGCTTCGGTCGTGCGGGTCGTCACATCATAGGTAGAGCCGCTCCAGCTGAAGTTTTGCAGCGCGCTCTGGTCCAGAGCGCGTGCATTCCCCGCCGTATCAACAACCACGGTCTCCACGCAGCGAGACTCTTCTATCAGTTCTCCGAGGGTGAACCCTGCCTGATTTCCCACAGATGCATAAAAATCATCCGTATCCAAGAAGTAGCCCTCAGCTGCCATATATACCAGCCCCGAGCCATCTGTAGCCGTGGAGAGATATTCCACATTCGTCCAGCCTCGGAACATCTCACTATCTGCCACATCCAGGCGAACCCGGGAGCCAGTCTCCAATCCGGTCTGCGCATCAAAGTACTGCAGTTCTATATGCCCGGTATCCAGCACATAAACGTAGGCAGACGTCTCCGTGCTGCCGGCATAGCCGGAAGCCGTCACCCCACTATGTGAATAGGAAATACCCGTCAACTCGGATTGGTAGAGAATGCCGGAGGTTTTCTCTACCTGTTTAGAACGGGTATCAGCCTCGGTCAGATAGGTAGAAAGCCCATCCTTGGTAGACAGGCTAAATCCAGCCTCGGCATACACCTGTACTTTCCATATGTTAAGCTGGCCACGAACCTTGCCACCGAATACAAACTCTCCATCATAAGTAGCCTTCTGAGAATATTTCTTTTCGAAGCCTACTGAGGCAGAGCCCTCCAATACCAACTCAAATTTAACGAGAGGATTTTTCTTCTTACCCACTTGGGCACCAGCGCCCACGGTAAATGTAACGCCAGCTTCACCGGATATTTTTTCTGTAGTCGCAGTTAATGTTCCTTCAAGCTCTATCCCTGCAACCAACTTCACGCCAAATCGTCTTAGAAACTTTACAACTTTTTGTAAGAGCGTTCCGGCTTTGGGGAATATCGTATTGAGCCAAATCAACAACCCGGTATCGTGTTTATATGACACTGTTACGGAACCTCCGCGACCACTCAGCTCAGAACTGCTCGTCCCGGATTCGCAATCATACTTAGCCTCATAATCGGCCAAGTATGACAAACCAACCGTCCAAGTTACCGTGTCATCACTAGAAGTATGATACCACTTATCTTTCTTATGCTGACGTGCCAATACTTCTTTTGATTCGTTTGACGCGCTACCATTAATTGAAAATTTTCCCGTTGCGCTCAGTTTATCCTCAGCCACCTCGGCCTCCCTTTCACCACTAACGCTAATAGAAAGAGAATCAACAAAAGGCACCTTAAACGTTAAGTTCAGCTCGTTTTTATAAGTCTTGCTGCCGGTCAGCAGTTCCATCTCGCCGTTATCCAAAGGAGTACTGCTCCATGAGCACTCAGTATCAGCGTCTACATTGTAGAATGTCAGCGTGCGCTCATCTTCGCTTCGGGCCTCGGTTACAGCTACTACCTGCCCATCTTCTCGAACGTACAAATCCGCCAGTAAGTCTTCTATTCCCGGAGCGGCTAAATCAAATACCTCAGAGTACTCAAAGCCATCGGTTGTTGGTCTCGCAATGCGGAAACGAGCGTCAGCCTCTACGCCATAGCCATTATTCCAGCCAATGAGCAGCAGGCCGCTCTTCTCAGCCCAATACAGAGCACTGTTGCGCAACTCATCGCCCTTCGCCAGCACCTCGCAATGTTCGACACCGTCTTTCTGATAATAGAAACGTAATTCCCCATTCTCCACCACGGTTCTGAACCCCTGCCCGGCAGCTGTTTCAGCCAAACGAATACCGGATTCATACGGAGTCTCCTCAGCATACGGGCATGCCGTCAGCGGCAGCGTTACATCCTTTGCAGAGCCGGACAGCGTTATATTATTCACGCCTTTCCCGTATTCATCCAGCATCAAGTAGCTGCTGCGTAGCTCATACTCACCGATGTCCTTCAAGCCATACAAACAGTATGCGCCGTTCTCATCCGTTACAACACTGCTCACCAGGCGGGCTTCACCTCCAACAAGCTCGTAAAGGCCAAGCTCTACACCCGCACGGGCTTTACCCTCCGGGTCACACAGCACACCGCTTACAGTGGCAGTGGGTACATAATCCGGACGTTGAGTCACCACCCAACCGGCCAAATCAGCTAGGCTGGAGCTCATTGTCGCACCGCCCTCCGCGGCAAGCCGCTGCATATCGCGGATAAAGCTCACAAAATCACATACTCGGGAGCCGATGCGGGGTTGCATCTCGGCCCACCATGCATCCCAATCAGCATCTGACACTCCTACCGGATGCATAGCACTGCTGAAATACGCCCAATCGGATTCTGAAATCAGAGATGTATCCTCCGGTTTAAGCAGGAAGGCCTGAATCTCGCCCTCAGATGAACGATAGTGTTTCACATACACGCCCAGTTTCTCGCTCTCCCCGGCGGTCATGGTCGTTTTTGTACGGTCCTGAGTACCACCCAACAAAAGCAAGGCTGAGCGATCTCGCACTTTCGCATCATCATAGCTGTAATACATGGCGAAATCTTCCGCCGTGTTGTGTATCAGTATAATGGCATTTTCTACATCATAAGCGGCCTTATTCTCTACCGTCAAATCAGTCTTCCAAACCCAACCGACTCGCTGCGTACCAGCGTATTCATTCATGCCTTGTCGGAAGGTCAGCTCTATTGCCGAGGCATAATCAGCCGCAATAATATCTTCCGACAGTTCCACTCGTTCGCCGGCACTATTTTCTACGCACAGCGTGTAGCGTTCACCCGGTTCGACAGATTCCGGCAGCATGACCTCTACTCTAGCCGTGCATGCATCCGTTACCGTAATAGCCTGCGGCACAAGAATGTTACCAGCAGAATCCATCAAATAGACAGACATTCCCGGTTCAAACGCAGAGCCATACAGTTCCAGCGTAGTTGTATGACCGGGAGCAAGCGCCCTTATCGATGAGCCATGAACTGCAAACTCGGACTGCTGAATCATGCTTGTGTAATCCCCGGGATTCGCCCCCTTGACACTCAGCAAATATGCCTTACCAGCTTCAGCAGCAAAATACACCAATGTCTTATTGCCGGCCTGCACCACATATCTGGGCAATGAGCGGCCATCAGCCCCATCTTGCACATCTATACGCACGGTAGAGCTATTCACTTCAAATACCATAGAACCGCTCTCCGTGGGCACCAGCTGGTAATACAAAGTTTCAGCAATGGAGGCAAGCGTCTCCGTCTGCTCTTCTCCTACTGCCAGCTCCGCAACGCCCAGCGTTATCTTCGTGCCACTCGCAGATATATTGTTAGTCTCACTCTGCTCGCCCAAGCGGGAAGACATATCCGTCTTCACAAAGACATAGTACTCGCCGGAAAGCAAACCTTCCGCAATACCGCGAATCACGCCCTCGTATGAGTTCCCGGCCGCCACACTCATATCATTGTGCAATACAGAGCCAAAGAATATGGCCTCAGCCTCATTCCATTCAGAGCTCCGGCAAAGATAAATATTATCCGTCCAGCTCCCTTGCGCTAAGCCATCACCCGCGTTCTTCACAGAATAGGTGATGGTCGTATAGCGGCCCAAGGTTTCCCCCGTAAACTCCACCTTATCAGGCACCATCAAATCAGGGCCTGAGATATAAAATTCATGGCGGTACTCCTCGGTCATCTGCATGCCCTCTGCACTTGTCACCTCAGTATCAACCACCACGCTGTATGTACCGCCTGCCGTTACCCTGTCAAAATACGCGCGGAAGAACACATTACCAGCAACGCCGGACTGAACCAGCTTTTCAATTTTCAATTCCTGCCCCTGGGCATTGTAGATGTGAATGCTATCCTTCGTCACTGTTGCAGCATCCATGAGCTGGTCAAAGAATATATCCACATAACGGAATTGATCCGTGAGCGTTGTATTCGAACGGAACAAGATGACTTTCGGCGCATCGATGAACAAGCTTTCAAATACTACTCCATTCGGAGCATCTTCCGGCATGCGGAAGCTATTCCCGGCGTTATCTTTCACCGCCTCGCTCACCTCCAAGCGGTACTGCCCTCTTTCCAAAGCCTCAAAATAAAGAGTCACGCCCGTGCCATTGACCTCAATCTGAGTAATCGCCACGGCCGTGCCGTCTGCGCTTATCAGCTTTATGTTTTCTGCGTTTATTGTCGAGGCATCCAACACGCGGTTGAAATGAACCGTAAGTTTCTTTGACAGCATCGACACGCGATTCACGCTCAGCATAGAGGGCGACAGTGTGAAATACTGCGACGGCGGGTACATCAGTACAGAGCTGATAAGTACCTTCTCCTCGCTGTAACCGGAGATTCGGCTGATGATAGTATCTATATCCGTCGTGCCCCAATAGTTGCCGGAAAGATCTATCACCTCATTTTCGCCTATACCGCTCAATGTTATCTTCGTTGTGGAAAAATCATTTCCCGTCAAAAGCGTATTACAGCCACTCTGAATCGTCAAAGCACTGATACCACTGGTGTTAAGAATGCTTGCGGAGGCCCCTTTGTATAATGTAACGGTCTGTCCCTGTACGGTGCAACTATCCATCACCAAGCTACCGTAGTTTTCGATGTAGTCCTTCACCGTTACACCCGTCAGCGTAGCAGTTGCTCCGCCGTCGACGCGCAGATAATCTCGGGAATCCAGTGTACCACCGGTCATCTCCAGCGTCGCCCTGTAATACAGGTACACATAACGCAAGTGATTCAGATTCGCATTCGTCAGCTGCAGCTTGCCCCCATTGCGAACATACAAAAGTGCATAGCCAGACTCTGACTTCAGCGCATCAGCAACTGTTTCATTATCCACCACAAACGTGCCGTACACATCCAATTCGAAACCATCAAGCTCCCAGCATACGCCTTCTTCCAATGTTACTGTCGTAACAAATGACACATCCCCCACGAAGCGATAGCCGCCCGAAACACTTTCCGGTAAGGTGGTGAACGTACAATCACCCAACATGCCACCGATACCAATATATGCATTTTCAGCAATAGCGGTCCATTCAAAGGAATTGAGCAATGTATCAACATTACCGCTGAAATCACTCAGCACAAACGCTTTTGTGCCTGTAAGGACTATGCCATTCTCCCCGGTACTCACATCGGCATCACCATCTACAACCAGAGTGGCACAAGTCACCCCATCCATGAAAGAACTTCCCTTCGCTGTTATGTAGGAGGTACAGTTCACATCCGTCAGCTTCAGCGTGCCCTCTGAACCGATGTCGTTATTGATACTACAATCCTCCATCTCCAAGCTGCCGTAGTTTTTGATGTCGTCCATCACCGTTACACCCGTCAGCGTAGCTGTAGCTCCGTCACGAACTTCCAGACGACGCCCGTCCCATAAATCCAAAGTACCGCCGGTCATCTCCAGCGTCGAGCCGGAATAAATGTACACATGGGACAACTGATTCAGATTCGCATTCGTCAGCTGCAGTTTGCCGCCATACCTTACATAACAGTCAACGTCTTTGGCACCCACCAACGCACCAGCCACGGTAGCATTATTCACAACAAATGTGCCTTCAATGTACAAACTCGTTTTGTAATCAAACTTCCAGCATACTCCGTCTTCCATGGTCACCGTTTTACCGGCGTCTACTGTTACACTATCGACCACTCTATACCCGCCCGGCAGGGTATCCGGGAGCTGCGTAAACGTACTATCTCCCAGCGTACCGCTGATACCAATATATGCATTTCCAGCAATAGCGGTCCATTCAAAGGAATTGAGCAATGTATCAACATTACCGCTGAAACCATTCAGCTCAAACGCTTTTGTGCCTGTAAGGACTATGCCTTTCTCCCCGATACTCACATCGGCATCACCATCTACAACCAGAG
>JAFWZG010000014.1 GCA_017517385.1 Akkermansia sp. | reverse complement strand
TGCTGACTCCCTACAGACGGATTGCTCCGCAGCGTTTTCACGCTTTAGTAGGGTCTCACCGAATATGACTATGCTACTTTCCTCCCGCGCCGTCTGCATCTACCTTATGGATTCTTGATGATGTATCGGATTTCGGCACTCCATGCAACCTCGTCCATCCATCCGGCCTTATATGCAATTTCTGTTCGTACAGTCGGGATTTCCCCTCGAACTTCCTTTCCCACGGTTCGTTACCTCCCCGCAGTTGTTCTTCAGGTCTGGGATTCCGCATCATCGCGGCTCCTCACGGACTTTCACCGCAGTGCGCATATCGCGTCGGTCGTACAGCGAACAGCCTAGGAGGAATCCTAGGCTGCAAGATGGTGTTTTGTGCGGAAAATCTTTACCTATTGGCTCCGTCAGCAATGACAGCCCGTACCTTCTTGAGTACTGATTCCGGTAATTCCTTCGGAACACTTTCCGAGTATGGTTGAGGCTCATCGTAAGTATAGCCAAACATGGCAGGGAAAGCGGTTCCGTTATAGGTGCATCTGTCTATTTCAATAAGCCATGCGGGAGCTTGGCTTTCCAAGTCAAAGCCTCGGGATAATAATAGATTTATCGTATTGCTTCCATTGGTCGCTTTTACGAAAGCAAGCTCCCCTTCAAATATCCTGATTTGGAAACTCCAGTTCCCGGCAAACTTGTCACGATGAAGATGTAACAGCGCGCCAAATAAGGGAGGCGAGTCCAGCAGGCGTTTGTACGAATCTTCTGTAAAGGGGCGAGATACGTCTAGATATCCTTCCTGTGCATACACAACAGCAGAGCATGACATGAGAACAAAATGGTGATTGCTCAGGATTTCCCCGCGAGAAATGGCAGAAAATAGGTCGCTCAGTTGATTCTTGAGCGAATCAGTGTCCTTGATGGACATCGGAGGGAGTTCTTCCGCTTTCGCTATATGCGGAGTCATACATGACAACGTAAGAAGCGAAGCAATTGCAGAACATACAAAAGGTCTCAGATTCATAGTGTGGAAAATGTGTATTTGTTACGATGTCATGTTACCAGAATCCGGAAAGCTCGGCAAGCTGTTAGTGCGGAGCCGGGAGATAATTCTATGCAACTAAGCGCAAAAAACTAGCTCAAAGCCTAGGATGCCCAGCCGGTGGAGCCCTTGGTCAGACGGGGTGAGGAGAGGCACGAATCGTTAAAAAGCTTGCCGATTTTCGGGCTGGAAAAGGGGCAAAAGTATAGTCTTTTTATGGGTCAGGCTCATAACGTATTCATTATCAACACCACTTTTATTTGAGAGGGGTAAACCATATACTTTTATTCAATTCTTTCATTATTAGGCCTTTGTGATAAATTAGGGATTTATTGTATGCCGCGACCCCAGTCCTTTAGAGTCCCCGGGGAGTAAGAAAGGGCAAAATCAGGGCGTTTTGAGCCTTTTAATATACATTCTTTTTAACAATTAAGGACTCCGCAGCCCATTAAATATCAGCACATAAACAGAAAAAAAGACTACATCCCCTCAATTTCAGGAATGCAGCCTTTGGCAATAGCCCCGGCGGGGTTGATTCGGGCTCGCCTCACGAGCCCTCACCCCTGACGGGGCAAACAGCAGAGCTGTTTGTCCAAGCGGGCTTACCGCTCGCTACGCGAGCGCCCAGACGGGGCCATCGCCCGCTTTCGAACTTCGTTCTCGCCCCGCCGGGAATAAAGCACAAAAAAGCGCACCGAAATGGTTATTCGTTCGTCCCGGGGCTCTACCCACCCCCTGCGCCCCTAGCGGGGTTCCCACCGAGAGGTGTCTCGGTGGCGCAGGGGCAGGCTGCTGCGTCACTCGCAGCCTGCCCGCTCGGTCGCGGGTTCGAGCCTTAATCCGCCTGGGGCGTAAGCACAAAAAAGCGCACCGAAATGGTGCGCTTTTTTGTGCTAGCCCCGGCGGGGCTCGAACCCGCGACCAAGCGATTATGAGTCGCCTGCTCTGACCGCTGAGCTACAGGGCCGTGGCGAGTGTAGCAAGAGGCGGGCGTGATGTCAAGTATTTTTTGAGCCGTATAAGGGAGGCTGACAGAAAATATGAGCAGTGGGGATAAAATATTATCTACGGCGCTTGAGGAAGCGCTTGGAGAAAGCCTCGAGCTCAGGCACGCGGAAGAGGAAGGAGGCGGCGAGGTAGATGCCGCCGGCGATGGAACCTGCAATGGCGAGGGCGCCGAGGCGGGGGAAGAAGCCCCAGTGGAGGAAGTTCGTGAAGAAGAGGCCACGAATCTGCCAGCAGATGACGCCGAGCACGGTACCGGCCGCGAGGATGCGCAGGAGGCCGGGAATGAGGGTGCGTGTGGCCATGGTACCGAGGAGGTGGCGGAGGTAGAAGAAGTAGAAGAGGAAGTTCAGCGTGGTGACGGCGGAGGTGGTGAGCGCGAGCCAGGAAACCTCCGTGAAGTGGAAAACGTGCACGAAGCAGTAGTTCAGCGCCACGGAAATGGCGGCAGAGAAGAGGGCGAGGCCTGCAGGGGCCCAGGGGCGTTCCAACGCGAGGAAGACGGGCTGGAGCACTTTCATGCCGGCATAGCCAAGGAGGCCGAGGCAGTAGGCGCTGAGCACTTGGCCGGTGAGGGCGGAGGCGTGGGCGTCAAACCTGCCGCGCTGGAAGAAGATGCTGACGATTTCCTCACCCCAGAGGCCGAGCAGCACTGCGGAAGGCACGGCGAAGAAGGCCACGAAGCGCATGGCCTGAGCGAGGTGCTGGGCGATGTTTGCACCGCCCTGCCCGCCTTCTTCCACCGTCATACGGGAAACAGAGGGCAGCACGACCATACCAACCGCCACACCAAAGAGCGCGACGGGGAGCTGCCAGAGGTGGAAGGCACCGGAGAGTGCGGTCACGGAGCCACCGGGTAAGTAAAGGGCGAAGGAGGTGTTAATGAAAATATTCGTCTGGGTAATGCCGGCGGCGATGACACCGGGAATCATGAGCATCCACACGCGGCGGGCGGTGGGATCAGTAAAGAGGAGCTTACCGGCCTGAAGACGCAGCCCGAGGCTCCAGCGGGGGCGGTAGCCCTTGCGGCGCAGGGCGGGCAGCTGTACCAGCACTTGAGCGGCACCTCCAAGCACCACGGCAATGGCAAAGCCATACAGAGCATCCGGGACGAAGGTGGGGTCAATCATCCAGCCGATGAGGCAGCCGAAGCCCACAGTAGTGAGATTAAAGGCAGCGCTGGCGAGATTCGGCAAGCCGAAGATACCGAAGACATTCAGGGCCCCCATGCTGAGGGCTGAGAGCGAGGCCAGCAGAATGAAGGGCCACATGATGCGGCAAAGGCCGGCGGCGAGGCCCATGAAATCCTGCTGCTCCACGCGGACGGCATCCGGCATGGGCTGGGCGGAAAGTTTCAGAGTGCTGCCGGGCTGGTATTTCTCCAGAGCGCTCAGGCGCACCACAGCTTCGGCCGGGCAATCAGCCAGAGGCGCGGAGAGCTCAAAGGAGGCAACGGCGCGGCCATCCGCATCACGCGTGGTGCCGGTATACGTAGCCTCCGCCACGGTAAGAGCAGCGGCGGCGGAATCTGCACACTGAATCTTCAGCGTGGCACGCTCAGGATAAAGCTGCTGCATAAGGAAACCGGAGAGGAGCACGCCCGCGGCCACAATGCACACCATGAGGGAGATGAGCTGTGCCACCACTTGGTTGGCAAGCTTCCAAGCGGCATCCGGTCCATCCTGCTTCTCCACCTTACTCATCACGCTGGTGAAGCTTTGAGAAAGCGCCCCCTCCGCGAACATATCACGCAGCATATTCGGCACGCGGAAAGCTGTCAGGAAGGCATCCAGAGCGCCGGTGGCACCGAACAGGCCGGTGTACACCACCTCACGAAGCAGACCGGTAAAGCGGCAGCAGAAAATAGCAGCCGTGGCAATAAGGCTTTTTTTATGCAGAGAGGACATGTGCAGTAAGCGGGGATGGGCGAAAATCAGCGGACTTTCTCCGGCACATTCTCGCGAATCTTGCGAATAACCTGGCGGGCAAGGCGGCTCTCACCGGCTATGGCATACGTGCGGGCAAACTCACGCACAGCAGTGCGGTACAGCTGAGCGTCCGCTGCGTCCAAGCGAGTGCGTTCCTCCTCACTCATGGATTCAATGGCACGCACAACATCTCGCAGGTGAATGATGGCGTCCCAGTCATTGCGGGCGGTCTTGCGCTCAATGAGGGCCAGCTCCATGCGGGCACGCAGCAGCTTGCCGTCCGTGAGGTCCGGGTGAGCGGCCTCCGTGAGAGCCACACTCTCCGTGACCCACTTGATGGCATTCGTATAGTCCTTCTGCTCCACGTAATAGGAAGCGATAGCCTGAGCAATTTCAGCCTTGGAGATGGGGCTGTTCCGGGTAAGTTCCTCACTGGCGAGCATCATATCCCAGCAGCGGGAAAGCAGCTCGATTTTCTCAGCGCCCTCAGAGTGAGCGGCAAGGAAGTTCAAACAGCGGAACACCTCGTTGGTATCGCGGTCATTCTCCAGCAGGTAGCGGCAGTCAGCCATGGCTTCAGCCACGGCACCACGGGCCTCATTAGCACGGGAGCGCAGGCGGCTGTGGCGCAGCTGAAGTTCAGGCGTCATCTCCCCATAGCCCTCAGCGAACGCGCCGGCAAGAGTAAGGGCCTGAGAGCAGCCGTTGTAATCCCCCATACGGAAGCGAAGCTCACCGAGCATGGTATAGCACTGAGGAAGCTTGTGCTCGCGGTCCGGGAACTCCAGCATGGCGTCACGGCAGCGCAGGAGCTTGGCCTCCACCTCGCGGAGGGCATTAGCGGAAAGATTTGGGTTATCACGCAGCGTGTTGGACACCTCCTCCAGCATAAGCTTGGCCGTGGCGGGGCACGAGGGCCAGCCGGCGGACTGGAGAATGTTACGCACCATCTGGAGGGCATGCTCACGCACACCTCCCACATCCGCACGCATCATCTGGATATCCGCAGCCTCAGCAGCGAGAGCGGGGTCAGCCGCGAGGCGAGCCAACACCGTGGACATCTCCAAGCGAGAAATAACGCGCACAGCTTCATCATTCTTGTGCATGCGGATGTAAGTCTCCGCAGAGCGGCGGATGGAGCGCAGCAAGAGGGCCGTGGCGGTGGGCATGTTAATAGCCTGCTCCTGCAACTGGCGGTCCAAGCGCAGTTGCAAATCATAATCCTCATGAGCAAGGGCGGCTGCAGCGAGGCGGTCCAGCCCCTCCACGGGAGCAAGAGCCTCCACCTCCGGGAGAATGCGCACGGCTTCATCCCACTGCCCCTTATCAATGAGGCGCATCATGAGGAACCAGCGGAACTGGCGGCGCGTATCAGCATTCCGCACCCAGCCCAAGCGAGCATTGGCATCCTCAGCCAGCTCCAGCAGGCGGGATTTATCACCGGAGAGGTCCGCCAGCAGACGCTCCAGATTATCGTTTGCCTCAGAATTATCATGCACCACAACAGTAGTGCCTTTAAAGAAACGGATAATGTCTTCACCCTTGGCGAAAAGCCCCCAAATGCCGAGGGCTGCGGCAGTGAGACCTACAGCCACCAGCGGCAATACATGGCTGTTGGCTTTTCGGCGGGGTCTGTAGCGGCGATACATGGTGATGGGTAAAAGGGGTATGGGGATTATTGCCCGGACTCAGCCTCAGCATCGTCATCCGCGTCCACCTCTTCATCAAGAGTAGCACCGTAACGGAGACAATGGTTCACCTGCTCCTCCACTTCAGCAGCACGGGCACTACCGCGCTCCACGAGGGGACGAAGGGCATTCCAAGCCTGAATGGCAGCGTTCCAGTCCTTCATCTGGGAAAGAGCATAAGCGCGTGCCATCATGGCGTTAAAGCGGTCCGAGTTTTCGCCGGGGGCATCCGGCAGGAAGTCTATGGCTTTTGCGTAATTATCCGCTGCCTCACGGATATTACCGGCTAAATCATGAGCCTGAGCCAGCAGCACATACACGCGGCCTTGTGCGGGGCGATCACCGGCAAAGTGCTCAGCACGAAGGGCTGCAGCCTCATTCAAAAACTTCAGCGCGTCCTCAGCGCGGCCAAGGGTCAGGCAGCAGCGCCCAGCACCCTCCAGCGGGAGAGCGCGGTGCTCAGCGGGCACACCTTCCTGCATGAGAGCCTTATTGAAATCAGCCAGCGCCACTTCGTAGGATTCCTTTGTGAAACTAATCCAGCCGCGCTGGTCATAAAGGAAGAGCCAGTAGGGGCTGTTTTCAGGCACGCGGCCCATGGCAGCACCCTCAGCTCGGTACAGAAGCGCGAGAGCATTATCAGGCTTGCCGGACTCCAGCTCGATTCTCGCCAAATCCCTCAAAGCAGCGGGAAGATAGGCAGTATCGCCCGGGTGCTCACCCAGACGGCTGATGCCATCGCGCAGCAGAATGGCGGCGCGCTCGGTATCCCCCTGCTCCAGCAGCGCAGAGCCCATGCTCACAGCCGCACCGGCAAGGGCGGGAGAATGGCTCAAATCCGCCCCTTCCAAGGCACGGCCAAAGCAGCGTATGGCCTCCTCGCTGTTGCCATGAGCACGGTGAATGCGGCCCATGTGAGCCAACAGCCCGGCCAGCAGAGGCTTACCGGCATCACCCAAAGCGGTGATATCATCCTCCAGCTCACCGAGGGCTTTCAGCTGCTCCGTGGGATTATCCGTGGGAGCCGCGATAAGGCCCACCATTTCGGAGAGCACGGCGGCCTGTTCGCGCACCTGCTGCAAAGCCGCATAAGCCCGGGAGGCAAAGCGGAAGTAATGCAGCGCGAGGGGTTGATTTCCCGCCTCAGCCATGGCACGGGCCACGATGAGAGCTCGGTGTGCCCAAAGCTCATCTGCCTCAGCAGAGGCGAAAAGCCCCTCCAGCGTATCCTCAGCGGCGGATGCCTTGCGGCGGTTCAGCAAAGCTAAAGCCAGAACCCACTCAGCCTCACGGCGAACGGCGGGGTCCTTAATCCAAGCCAGCTCCTCATCTCGCCGACTTACGGCGGCCAGCAGGGTGGCCTCATCAGCTGTGGCCACCCGCATGAAGTGTGTGAGATTCTCCACGGCAGCATCATTCACAGCCTTACTCACCACGCCGGAAGTGACGCCCTCGTTAAAGCCGTGGCTTCGGCCGAGGGCATACGTGGCGTATTCGATTCCAAGCAAAGCGACAAGGGCCAAGCCGACAGCGGTATACTTCACTATCGGCTTAAATTCCAAATCCTCTTCGTTTAGCTCTTCCTCGGGCTGTCTTGCTGGGGGTTCAGACTGCATGAACTGCTACACTCAGGGAGAAAAAACTCAGGCGACGGGCTCGTCCTGATGGAAAGCGGCATGTACCACACGGGCAGCCTGCTCAATGTCACCTGCCTCCACCGTGGTGGTGATACGAATCTCAGAGGTGGCAATCATGCCGGTCTGGATGCCGGCGTCTGCCAGAGACTGGAACACCTTGGCGGCCACACCGGAGTGGGAACGCATACCCACACCCACCACAGAGAGCTTGGCAAGGCCGGCCTCCGTCTCCAGACGAGCTGTCTTGCCAAGCAAGGGAAGCACGGGTTTCAGAGCAGCCTGAGCAGCGCCCAAATCACTCATGTTCATGGTGAAGGACTGGCGGGCCTGACCGTCATGAGCGGTGTTAGCCACAATCATATCCACATTAATATCAGCCTTAGCAAGAGCTGAAAGAATGAGGGCGGTATAAGCCACAGGGGCGGTGATGCCAGACACCGTCACGCGGGCCTGGTTACGTTCGATTGAGACGCCACGTACGACGAGGCTCTCCATAGCTGAGTTTTCTTCTTGCACGATGGTACCGGGGGTATTGTTCATTGAATTGCGGACTTCAAACACCACGCCGAACTTCTTAGCGAACTCGACGGAGCGGGCCTGCATCACTTTAGAGCCGCTGGAGGCCATCTCCAGCATCTCTTCGTAGGAAAGGACAGGAATCTTGCGCGCATCTTTCACCACGCGCGGGTCACAGGTGTACACGCCGTCCACATCTGTGTAAATCTGGCAGAGGTCAGCCTTCACAGCGGCGGCCATGGCGATGGCGGAGAGGTCCGAGCCACCGCGACCAAGGGTGTAGATGGTGCCGTCTTTATCCACGCCCTGGAAACCGGCGCAGACGACGATGCAGCCCTCATCCAGAGCGGCGAGCACCTGAGCGGGGTCAATGTTATCGATTCGGCCACGAGTATGCGTACCATAGGTGCAGATACCGGCCTGAGCGCCGGTGAAGCTGCGGGCCTTGTACCCCATATCCGTGATAGCCATGCAGAGCAGAGCGATGGACTGCTGCTCGCCGGTGGCAAGGAGCATATCAAGCTCACGCTCGGGGGGATTATCCATCACCTCATGAGCCAAGCCGATGAGCTTATCCGTCACACCGCTCATAGCGGAGATAACGGCCATCACCTTATTGCCGGCCTGCTGAGTTTCGATGAGCCTGCGAGCCACATTGCGGATGCGGTCGATGGTGCCCACGGAGGAGCCACCGTATTTCTGTACGATCAGTGCCATATTGTAAATTAATCGTTAAAGGTTTCGATACGGAAGACGACCGGCAGTCGGTCAATGATATGATTCTCGCGCAGTTCACGCAGCACGTACTTGAGGCGCTGCCACTTGCAGGCATGCACCATGAAGATAAGATTATTGTGCTGCACGCCCTCATCATCTATATAGCCAAAGTCCGAGCTAGTGGCGGAAATGCTCACATCATACTTGGCGAACATGGTAGCGATGGAGGCAATCATGCCGGGGCGGTCATGAATGACGAAGCGCACGTAGTACGGCGTCACCGTCTCCTTCATAGGCAGCACGGCAAGCTCCTTAGTGTAAGGCTGGAAGCCCGTGTGGTAGCCATTCAGGCGGCACTCACGCATGGCCAGCACGATATCGCCGATAACAGCGCTGGAGGTGGGGTTCTTGCCGGCACCGCGGCCGTAGAAAATCGTCTCACCCACGATATCACCCTTCACGGCAATAGCGTTGAACACGCCATTCACGCTAGCAAGCAGGTGGCTCTGCGGCACAAAGCTGGGCTGCACGCGCAGCTCCAGAGCGCCATCCTCCTCGTGGTGCTTAATCACCACCAGCAGTTTGATGGAGTAGCCAAGCTTCTCAGCCGTGGTAATATCCACGCTCTCCACCTTCTCAATGCCATGCACATGAATCTTATCCGGGGAGAGGGGAGTACCGTAGGCAAGCATGGCAAGGATGAGGGCCTTGTGGGCAGCATCCCAGCCGTTGATATCAAAAGAGGGGTCAGCCTCGGCAAAGCCGAGTTTCTGCGCATTAGCGAGAGCTTCCTGCAGGGAAAGCCCCTGCTCCTTCATGCTGGTAAGGATGTAATTACTCGTACCGTTGATAATACCGGCAATACTCTGCACCTTATTGCAGATGAGGGAGTTCTGAAGACTCTGAATGATAGGAATACCACCACCGCAGGAGGCTTCAAAGTACAGCGGCACATTCTTCTCAGCGGAGAGCTTGAACAACTCGCTGCCATACACAGCCAACACGGCCTTATTGCCCGTCACCACCGGCTTGCCGGCCTCCAGCGCGGCCTTCACCAGCTGATAGGCTTCATCCGTACCGCCGATGAGCTCAATGATGATATCAATATCCGGATCCTCCACCAGCTCATGCCAGTCATCCGTAAGAAGCGCGGGGTCAATCTCCACATCACGCTTGCGGGCAAGGTTACCCACAGCCACCTTCTTGACGGCATAAGATATCTGTGCTCGGGCCTCGAGCAATTCACGATTTCGGCACAGGGTTTCATACACCCCTGAGCCCACGGTACCAAGGCCAGCCAGACCTAACTGAAGCGTTTCTCCAATCATTGCGCGCGCCGCATTATACAAAACTTTTCCCTACCACTCAAGCCTATATTGAGCCAACAGAAAAAAAATCAGGCCCGGAAAGTTGGAGCCCGTAGCCCCAAAGCTCTCTGCCTGATTCGTGTAGTCTCATCTATAACAGCGCCCCTAGGCCACAGAAAAAACGTGCGGAATAGTATTGACTCACACCATGCTTGGACGTTTTCGCCTATCATACGGGGAATAAAGGGGAAAAACGGTATTCTGCAAGCGATTTTTCAACAAAACAGCTTGAATTAAGGCTTGAAAAAAGCGGGTATATGGTGTATAAGGCGCGCATGTCAACGTCCATTCGCACACGTTTTGCCCCGTCGCCCACCGGCTATCTGCACATTGGTGGTGCGCGTACCGCTCTGTTCAATTATCTCTTTGCCCGCAAAATGGGGGGTACCTTCATCCTGCGTATCGAAGACACCGACCAAGAGCGCCACGTGGAAGACGCCATGAAGGCCATCTTCACCGGCATGAGCTGGCTCGGTCTGGATTGGGATGAAGGTGAAGGCAAGGGCGGCCCCTGCGAGCCGTACTTCCAGAGCCAGCGTAAGGACATCTATGACCGCTACTTCAACAAGCTTGTGGAGATGGGCCGCGTGTACGAGTGCCCCGCCCCGAACAAGCGCGACAAGAACGGTGATGAAATTCCCGGCACCAGCGAGGGTACCGTGTGGCGCTTCCGTTTCAAGCGTGATGGCGTCATGACGCTGAATGACCTCGTGTGTGGTGAAATCTCCGTGGACTACACGAACGAAGAAAACACCCCCGACATGGTGGTGAAGCGTACGGACGGTTCCTACATCTTCCACCTTGTGAACGTGGTGGACGACATCGAGATGAAAATCTCTCACGTTATCCGCGGTGAGGACCACATCATGAACACCTTCAAGCACCTGCAGCTCTTTGACGCCTTCGGCGTGGAGCCGCCTGTGTATGCCCACATCCCCCTCATTCAGAACCCGGATGGTTCCAAGATGAGCAAGCGCGACGTAGGCGCCCAGCTCGGCAACTACCCGGAGGAAGGCTTCCTGCCGGATGCCGTTATCAACTTCATCGCCCTGCTGGGCTGGAGCAGCAAGAGCGATAACGAGATTTTCAGCAAGGAAGAGCTTATCGACCTCTTCTCTCTGGAGAATGTGAACCGCGCTGCCGCTAAGTTCGACATCACCAAGTGCAAGTGGATGAACCAGCAGCACATCATGCGCCTGCCCGCTGAAAAATTCACCGAGCTTGCCATGCCCTTCTGCACCGCAGCCGGGCTGGAGGACACCGCTCAGCTCCGTGAGCTGCTGCCCGCCGTACAAACCAAGGTTCAGCTCCTCAGCGAGGTACCGGCCTGGGTGAAGTGGGTGCAGGTGCTGGAGTACGAGCAGGAGAACATGGCCAAGCTGCAGGAGAACGCCCGCGAAATGCTCGGTCACTTGGTAGAGGCCTTCAACGCCATTGAGGAATGGAGCGGCGAGGCTGCCTTCCAGGTCATCAAGCCTCTGGCGAAGGCCAACGGCGTGAAAGTGGGCGCCATGATGTTCCCGCTGCGCATGGCCCTTACCGGCACGCACGCCGGCCCCGGCATAGATGTCATCATGCAGGTACTGGGCCGAGAGGAAGTGCTGCGCCGCATCTCCGTATTCCCCTGCTGATATTGTAACGCTTAACGGAGCCGGGGCGCGCGAGTCGCGCCCCTGCTCTTTTTTTACCGCCCCTCCGAACATATATGCGCACCACAGATTTCGATTACTTCCTACCTGAAGAGCTCATCGCGGATCGCCCGCTGCCGGATCGTGCCGCCAGCCGCATGCTCGTGGTTCACCGGGATACCGGCCTCATCGAGCACCGCCACTTCAGTGATATTCTGGAGTACGTGCAGCCCGGTGACCACTTCGTGCTGAATAACACCAAGGTGGTGCCCGCTCGCTACTTCAGCAATGATGGCAGCATCGAACTCGTGCGCGCCGGGCTCGCTCAGGAACTGGTCTGGAAGTGCATGGTGCGCCCCGGCAAAAAAATGAAAGTGGGCCGCACCGTGCAGGTGGGGGATGCCACGGGCGTGGTGGAAAGCATCGATGACGAGGGGTACCGCTACATCCGTTGGGATAAGTTCATTGACCCGGAGGTATACGGCCGCCTCGCGCTGCCTCACTACATGAACCGTGAAAGCGAGCCCGCAGATAAGGAGCGCTATCAGACTGTATACGCCAAGCACGAGGGCGCCATCGCAGCCCCCACAGCCGGACTGCACTTCACCCCCGAGATTCTCGCACAGGTGCCGCACAGCTTCGTGACTCTTCATGTGGGCGTGGGTACCTTCCGGCCCGTAAAAGCGGAGTTCATCGAGGATCACCACATGCACCGCGAGAGCTTCACCCTGCCGGAAGATACCGCAGAGGCTATCGAGAAAGCCCGCCGCGTGCTCGCCGTAGGCACCACCAGCGTGCGCGTGCTGGAAACCCTCGCCACCCGCCATGGGCGCCCCCTGCCCCCGTGCAGCGGTGATACGGATATCTTCATCTATCCCGGCTATGAATACAAGGTAGTGGGCGGGCTGCTCACGAACTTCCACCTGCCGCAGAGTACTCTTATCATGCTCGTATGCGCCTTTGCCGGCAAAGAGCTCATCATGGAAGCCTACCGTCAGGCAGTGGAGATGCGTTACCGCTTCTTCTCCTACGGCGACTGCATGCTCATTCTCTGATGTATTGATAATTCAAGATTTACAGCAAGCAACACTTTCAAAACCGTGGTGGCATTTACCACCACGGCTTTGCTTTCATGTGGGGCAGTAAATCCCGCAACCGGAAAAAAAATCTGCGATTCATACATTTTTTTTCAACAAAATCGTCTTTTATCGCAATCTAAAAGGCAGAAGTTAACAAACAAAAACGCCATGCTCTTTCCCTCATTTAAAGCTCTGCTGATTAATCTGTTCCTTTACTTCGGATTCTTCGTTCTCCTCTATATTTCGGGCGGCATTTTCGACCTCGAAATCCTTCAGAGGCTGGCCTGCGAAGGCATGATGATATCAGGCACCGGCATTGTCATATACGCTGTAACAAATCTCATTAAAGCATGCGGCCTTGATTTTTACATTATGCGCTTTGTCGGCTTTATAGCAATTCTCGCTGCACCGATCAAATGCCTTCCCTACTCCGCAAACGGCACATTTTATGAGACCTTCATGACTGTCTATGCCCTGTGCGCTTACAGTATCAGCGCTTATCTCTACATACGAGAAATGGGCCGCCTCAACCGATTAGAAGAGGCTTATAACCCCCGCCTTAATGAGATTGCAATGAGCAAGACTCACGAGGCTCGCCAGCCCCAGCAGCCTAAAGTACTTCTGAAGCGCACGAATACTCCCCCGCGCCCCCGCAGACTTATCATCCCCGGTAAAAACACCGCACAGCCCAAACCTACGCTCCAAGCTGCTAATGCTTAAGCAACAAGCCCTACAAAAATCAATCTACAACAAGGCACTGCAACTTTTCAAACACCGGTTAGTGAGTCCATCCATTCACTAACCGGTGTTTTATATTATACGCCCCCATATCCTTCCCATCTGAAAAGGCCACAAAAAATCACAATCCTGAAGATTTTACTTGCGTCTGCATTTAAACATGTTAGATTAGAAAAAGCAACTTCACTCACACTCATGAAAACATCCTCTCGCCTTCTTACTGCCATTTGCCTGCCCCTCCTCTCCCTCTCGCTCTTCAGCTGCGGAGGCGGAGGTGGCAGCAGTGATTCGCAAGATACCTCTGAGAACAAAGCACCGGAAACCCTTTTTGCAGATAAACCACAGCCCGGCAGCGGAGATGGCACAAACGCCCAGTCGTACGCCACGCCACTAACCGGCTGCGATGTCACCATCGCAGCCTTTGATGACACCACAGCAGATTACACATACATCGTGCGCTTTACCTGCACAGCAGAAATGCCCGGCGTCGTCTCAGGCAACATCACCGCCTGCACACTCACCGTCACCACGCCGGAAGGCAACACGCGGGACATTCAAGCCTCAACCATCGGCAACTGGTACAATGGCTTACCCAGCGCTAATAACCTCATGCGTGACCTGAGCTTCACGTACTACGGCCATTCCGGCGCCGATGCCATCCAACTCCAGATTATCATTAACAGTATGGAAGTCATCTCTCGCCTGAATGATGCTCAGGGCAAACTCATTTCCCTAGATGCCGAAATCCGCTCGGCTGAAGCCCTCATCGGCATCAATGCCATGCCCGGCACACTCCTCCCCATCAGTATCCCCAGCGGCACCCGCGTCAAAATCACTTATCACTGATTCTTCCCCATCCTCTTTGCATCCCCGCGCCCATCCCTCAGGATGCGCGCGGGCTATTTTTTCAAGACCTTTAAATCTTTATTAGGCCTGATCTTGACGCAAAAATACAAACATGATATCCTGGGCACATGAAAGAAGGGTTTTATGATTTATTTTCATTGCCATCCCATAGGAAACGAATACAGGAATAATCCCGGATGTCAAACAAAGATACCGGATGACAAAAATGGTGTTTTGGAATTGCCCGATTACAACTCATAATCGGGGTGTGAAAAAACAAACCCAAAACACCACGGAGAGAATAACAGTATTCAGTCAGTTTTGCAAGCTTATTCCGAAATATAGTCTTGCAAAAGTGTGCGCTGAACTGAACAAAGAAGGAATCAAGATTGCAGCCCGGGCGTTCAGTATATGGAGTCATATCGTCAGTATGATTTATTGCCACATGGCTCATTGCATCAGTCTTAATGATATATGCGATGGTTTGCAGAACTTCAAAGGTAATCTGAATAACATCCGGAATGCAACCGCACCACATCGCAACACCTTGTCACATGCCAATCGGACACGGGACATTACACTGATAAAGAAACTTTTCTGGAAAACTGTCGAGTATTACCAGCAGA
>JAFWZG010000070.1 GCA_017517385.1 Akkermansia sp. | reverse complement strand
GATTAGCACCATGGGCAAAGGCTGTGTCCAGATCCCGGCGGATGTGCTCTATCTTCTGCCCGGGCAAGGCGAAGATGAAATCCATGCTCACCGTCTCAAATGGCACCGCCGCCAACGCAGCGGCCAGTTTCTCCGGCTGAGGTGCGGGGCGTCCAAGACACCGGGCAAACTCCGGCAGAAAACTCTGGATGCCGATACTGATACGCGTCACCCCCGCCTCACGAAGAAGGCTCAGCGTTTTCACATTCACATCTGCTGGATGCAGCTCAGCTCCCACGCCGTCGGTGATATCAAAGTACTGCCGCAAAGCCTCGATAATACGCCCCAGCTCCGCAGCCAGCAGCGCGGGGGTACCGCCGCCGAAGTACAGGCTGCTCACCCGGGTGCGCTCACCTCGCATGCTCCCCACCATCTCAATTTCCTGCAGCAGCGCTGCGGTGTAGGCGCCGGCTGCTTCGGGGGTATAGCGTTCCTTGCAATAAGGGCAGAAATTGCACAGCGTGCGGCAGAACGGGATGTGCACATACAGCCCCAATCCGGGGCAATCGTCGTAATCCAGTACCGCATCATTATCCGCCGTGAAGCGGAACGGCTCAGGGCTCCGGGTCAGCCAGGTGCGCGCAGCTGTGGTCAGAAGGTTCATGAATCAGACGTATCGGGTGTAGGTGCGCAGCATTTCGGTTATCACGCGCAGGTTCCCGCGGAATACCAGCGCATATTCTGCCGCAAAGAAGTAGCCGCATTCATCGCAGAGACCCGGCACATGTATGCAGCGCCCGCAGGTGGAAAGCTCACCATTTTCCATCACCACACACTGGTAACAGGGAGTGGGGAAATTATTATCGATGATATACGGGAAGGCGCTGCGCAGGTTGAAGATGGGGTATCCCTCATCCATCAGCAGCCCGATTTCCGCACAGCAGGCCACTTTATCCTCACGGGTGAGCACCAGGTCCCGGGTGTCGGGATAAGGCGTGTGGAAATTGAAAGAGACTGCCCGCACATTCGGCTGGGTGCGCGCCACATCGCACACACTGCGGATGCAGCCTTTATTAATCTGGTTCACGGCCATGTACAGGCATATGTTATCCGACGTTGCCTGCTCGATATTCCGCATGATAAGGTCATAGGTATTACCGCGAATAATGTTGTGGTGCTCCTTATCACCATCCAGGCTCAGCAGAATCAAATCCGCCTCCGGTAAATCCAACCCCTGCGTGCCGTTGGTCACGATGTTCACTATTCTGAACCCCATTGCCTTTGCCTCGCGCACCAGGTCACGTATGGTTTTGCCACTATCCTTCCACAGGAATGTCTCTCCACCGCAGAAGAACAGAATCCGCACCCCCATGGCGTACAGCTGCTCCATTTCTGCCTTCACCTGGGCATAAGGGTGAATAATGGCGGTCAGATTATTCACCGAGCAATGCTTGCAGCGCAGGTTGCAGCGGTCCGTCACGATGATGGTGCCCAGTATCGGCTTTTTCCGCCGGAAAAGTACCGTCGTAAGACCGAAAAGAGAGAATTCAAGTAAGGTTGAGACCTTCATTTGTTTCAAAATAGTAAATTTACCAGCTCAAGTAAAGGAAAAAATTGACTTCCGTCTTCAGATTGTGGCATAGTGACTCCATGGACATGAGGACATACACCATTCTGCTGGCGTGGCGGCTGCTCTGGCCGCGGCGCAGTTGCCAGCGACTGGTGGCGGGCATCTGTGTGCTGGGCATTGCCCTGGGGCTCATGCTGCAGATTGTGGTACGCGGGGTAATGGACGGCATGGTGCGCGAGATAGATGCCGGCACCCGCTTCTGCATGCCGGATTTGCTTGTTACCAACTGGCCGTACGAACCGGAACAGGCGCTCCGGGTACCGGGAGCCCGCTCGGCCACCGCGTGTCAGGCAGGCATGGGCACCGGGCCTCATGGCTTATGTCGCTACAGCACCTGGTATGAGCCTGAGCAGCTCGCACCGCTGCTGGCGGATGGTGGGCTCGGGCAAGCGCTCATCTCCCGGAGCTATGCAGAGAAATCGGGACTCCGGGCGGGGGATTACCTGTTGATGCAACTGCCGGGCCATCAGCACCGGCTGGAAGTATCGGGTATTTTCCGCGTGCCGGGGCGCATGCTGGCGCCGGACATCCTCCTTCCCCACCCCATACAAGGCGGAACTCCGGCTTTGGCGCTGCATCTTACCTCAGGTGCTGACGAAAACCTCTGTATTCACAAGTTGCGGGATATAGCGCCGGAGGCAACGATTCACCCGGCGCAATCTGACACTCGCGCATGGCTGGGCATCATCCGGCGGGCCAAACAGACCATGGGGTTCATCCTCTACCTTTGCACCGCACTGGCGGCATTTGCCTGCGGAGCGCTGCTCTGGGTGCTCTGCCTGCAGCGGCGGCAGGAGCTCAGCATCATGGCCGCCTACGGCATGCCGCCCTCGCAGCAGGCTGTCGTCATCCTCTGCATGGCCACGGCAGTTGCCGCCGGCGGCATTGCACTCGGTCTGCCTCTGGCCTGGGCTACCCTGCACTGGCGTGAACCTATACGTCAACTGCTGGCAGAGCTCGGGGTTCAGGCATTTCCGGTGGAGGTGCTGGACATGTCCTTACCCGCCCACACCACACCGGGGCTTTACCTGACACACGCGGGACTTACACTCACCATCGTACTGCTCAGCGCCCTCCCCGCCATGAGTCTGCTCAAACGCCTGAGCTCAATTGCCCCCAGACTCTGATTGTAACTGCAAGCCTCGAGGAATCAACCTGCGGTGCTTTTGAGTCAAATCATCCATGGGAAGAATCTTCACACCCAGCAACACATATGGTTGCATTCCGGCGGGCGCATCCGGCTTCAAGCTCACCTCACAGACCAGCAAAATCTGGTGCACCTTCTTATCCGGAATCGAAAATGTCCATTTAAAACAAGAAACCGAATCAGAAATCAATCTGGTTCGGTTTTTGTTTTGCCTTGATTTTCAATCATTACGCAAGCCTAGGCATTGCAGGGGACTTCGCTAAAGCTACGCCCGCCCTAGCGTTTGCAAGCGATTCCACCGCCCTTCCGGGCGCAAAACGGCTCCCAATGGCCAAAAGTCCTACCTGTCACGGCGTAGGGCACAGGCCGAAGACGGAAGCATGCCTACCTGTTACGAGGCATTATATCAATTCCCGCCCCTCTGTTCAAGCGTGGCGGGGCATTTTGTTGAGCGTTTCCTGCATTTTTGTTGCCGATGGCGCAAAGAGTGGCTCAATCGAACGCATCTCCGATAATCAAGCACAATACCACCGGTATCATAGGCAGGTTGATGACGCCTGTCACGAGCGCATCCGGCACCAGCCAACACACACCTGCCAGCGGGTAGGCGTATAGTGCCCGAGCTTTGTCCACGCATGCCTCGCTGCGTTCCGACACCAAGTGCATGCCTACTCCCTCCTTGCCACTCAGCACGGGATGCTCAGCTATCTGCTGCGCGGAGAGCAAAATTGGGCGAGCTCCAATGGGCAGCGCATCCTGCCAATCCCCCCCTGTATTCGCGGTTCTGCATGTCTTCTATGGCATACCTGTACCACGCAATCACCTCACCCTGGCAGTTGTGGTAAGGATGCCAGCCCATGAGTTCATAATGAGAATCATTGGGCCACACTGGGGCATCATCCTTTGGCGGTAGATGGTGATAGCCAGAAGGATAAAGGGCATAATGTATAGCATCGAATGGCTTACTTCCTTGCTTCAGACGGAATTCTCGATAAACCGTCCTGCGAGGGGCCTCCGGCAGAATAGAATACACTCCGGAACGCTCAGACGGAGAGCCCAACGCTTTAGCATAAGGGCCACCTATTAAATCGCGGTTGCTGCGGCGCAAGGTCGTCTGCACCCCCTGCACATAGTAACGGGAGCCCACCCGGTACACGGCATCGTGAAGCACGACAATGCCATCGTATTCCTT
>JAFWZG010000013.1 GCA_017517385.1 Akkermansia sp. | reverse complement strand
CGTACAGTCGGGATTTCCCCTCGAACTTCCTTTCCCACGGTTCGTTACCTCCCCGCAGTTGTTCTTCAGGTCTGGGATTCCGCATCATCGCGGCTCCACGCGGACTTTCACCGCAGTGCGCATATCGCGTCGGTCGTACAAAGAAAAGCTCCCGGGTTCACCGGAAGCTTTCTCTTACATCCCCACGCGGATTCGAACCGCGGTTCTATGACTGAGAATCATATGTCCTAACCCCTAGACGATGGGGACTTGTGAAGTACGCGGACCGGGACTCGAACCCGGGACCAATAGATTAAAAGTCTACTGCTCTACCGACTGAGCTATCCGCGCACTGTTTGCTACAGTTGCAGCGCGGCTATGCTACACGAGCCCGGCGGCTTTGTCAAGCATAAAAGTTAAATAAAGTGAAAAAAACTGAATCAGGCATGGGTGGATATAAAAAGTTGCAAGCCGCATCCGGTCATTCCGGATGCGGCTTGCAGAAGTGTTTAGAAGGTAGGTCTGATGAATTATTAGGCTAGTGCCTGTAATTACTCAGCCTCAACTTTGGCGGCAGCCTCCTTGAGGGTCTTGCCAACCTTGAACTTAACTACGGAACGGGCAGGAATCGGCACGTCCTTGCCGGGATCCTTGGGGTTACGACCAATCTTGGCCTTAACCTCCTTCACGGAGAAGGTGCCAAAGTTACGGAGAACGACACGGTCCCCCTTACCCAAGGACTCGATGATGAGATCAACGGTCTTCTGGATAACCTCGAGGACATCATTCTGCGTAAGGTTGCTGCGGGTCTCGGCGCAGATCTTGTTAACAAGCTCTCGTTTTGTAATCGTATTAGCCATAAGTTTTCTGCTTTGTTGAAGAAGCCGGAGTGACTATATCGTATTTTTTTCTCATGTGCACGCAAAAAAAGCATGTTCTGTGTTTTTTTTGCGTCAACAAGGGACAAAAAGAAGATTTGTTGCCGTTTTTGGTTGACGAAAGCTCCGATAGAGGGCATTTTAAGTGTGATATGGCGAATCAACACACCGTTCAGCTGAGCCCGACAGAGGCGAGAGCGCTTCGCAAAAAACTGCAGGAGCGCGCAGGTTATGAGGAAAGTTCACGGGATTATGCGGATTTCTGTTTTGAGGGGCCCCGCGTGAATGTGGCGTATTATCCCAAGAAAGGAAAACTGTTGGTGCAGGGTAGCGGGGCGGATGAGTTTATGGAGTTTGTGATGCTCATAGACCCGGCCTCCGGCATTTCAGCGGTGACCGGTAAGCCTGCCACCCCTGAGGCAAAAGCGCAGAAGAGCATGAAGTCCTCGCTCGATATCTCACCCCATTTTGGCGTGGATGAGAGTGGTAAGGGGGATTATTTTGGCCCATTGGTTATAGCAGGTGTGTATTCTGATGAAAATACGGCAGAGGCTTTAGTTAAGCTGGGCTGCCAAGACAGTAAGGCCATACCGGATGATCGCAAGATTGCCTCCATTGCTGCGAAGGTGATGGCTCTCCCCGGAGTGGCGTATGAGGTGGTTTGTATTGGCCCCAAGAGGTATAATGAGCTTTATGCTGAGTTCGGAAATTTGAACCGACTTCTTGCGTGGGGGCATGCGCGCGTTATAGCTGCTCTACATGAGAAAGTTCCTTCCTGTCCGCGTGCACTTAGTGACCAATTTGCGAACGAATGGGTACTCAAGACTGCATTGAAGAAGCGAAATGTACCCGTGCATCTGGATCAGCGCACAAAGGGTGAGAGTGATGTGGCTGTAGCGGCTGCGTCTATCCTCGCACGCGCCCGATTTGTGAAGTGGATGCGTGAGGCTGCTGCTGCCAGTGGTTGTGATTTACCACTTGGTTGCTCTCCTCACGTTACCAAAGCAGCCCGCGCATTTGTGGCCACTCATGGCGAAACGCGCCTAGGGGATGTAGCCAAGCTGCACTTTAAGACGACGGCGCAGGTGCTGAAGTGAGACTTCTCCACAGCAGGCGAATCACCGCGGTGATACCTATCAGGCCAATGCTGCATATGGCATTGCTCATCCCGTATATAGCGGCGCCGAACATGCTCATGATGCCATCATAACCACCGAAAATCAGGATTCCTGCCATGTAGAAGATACCGCTGCTTACTAGTGGCAGCACGAGGCAGATGTATGCCGTATAAAAGCTTAGTACACGTCGGCGCTGAATCCACAGGTACCCGATGCTGCAGAAGAGTGAGGGAAATAGGTATGAGCCAATGCCTAGCAGTAAACCACAGACAAGTTCTAAATGTGGATGCCGGCTCAGATATTCGGTGTACGGCGGTGTGATAACGGGGGCGGATGTAGTGTCTCCGATGTCACCGGGGTTTGAAATGATGATTTCCAGAGTTCCTCTCCTAGTTTTTCGTATGCTTGGAGTAAGGAATGGCATGCCACCATTGAGCCCTCCGCGGTTCCACTCCGGAAATTCGGCGATGTATGTTGTTCCTTTATCTCCGGCAGGAAAAGCCTTGCGGAAGCGTTCAATCATTTCATCCGTTGCGGGAAGGATATAGACGTTGTAGGGGGCTTCATCCGGGATGTTTACCTTCCTGATCGTCATGCCGGGCGGCGCTTCTCCCAGCCAGGGGGCTGCTTCCTTCTCCCACTGATATTGCGGATTCAGAAAAAGCTGATACCCCCACCAGATTAACAACGCGTAAACCAGAGGCATCAAAATGGTGTAAAGAAAGGCACTTTTCATGCTTTTTTCCGTATGAGCCGGGAAAGATAGATGATTATTGTCGATATGCCGTAAAGCGTCAGTACCCATATGGCGCAGGGGGTACATGCGCGGAATGTCTGCGGTACCATTAGCAGTCCTTCGGGGTAGATTCGAGACAAATCGATTGCCAAAGCACAGAGCGCTATCGGCAGCACTAGGCACAGAATCAGTGTCGCAGGGCTGAAGGGCGTACGTTTCCCTCGAGTGAACCACAGGCGGGGGGCTATGCAGAGTATGGGGGTAAGTATGGTAATGTAGAATGAGCTTATCAGGAGAGTGATGATATCGAGGTCGTAGGAGGCTCCAACGTATTCAGGATAGTTTGGTGTGGAGAGAACGGGCGAGTCTTTATCTGTTGCAAAAGAACTACAGTCTTCATGGTAGTAAATACATTCACCATTAATGAGGCTGATAAGTACAGGATAAGAACGGTCGTAATATCCGCTTTCTCTCTTGTCTTCTTCTGTGATGGGTGCTTGGGTTCGGTAAACTTGCCGGACTCCCGGCCAGATACGGAACTCATTATGCCGCAGCTCGTCGGCAGTGATTGGAACCATGGAGAGCTTTTGTAAAATCTGTTCTCTCCGCTCAGGATTATCGAAAATGAAGTATAGGGGGTGCCGTTGATTTTGTTCGCATCCGCATCATCCGGCATGGGGCCGACCCATGGGGCTGCAATTTGGTTCCATTCGTTCTTCACTGATTTACGATAACTATGCTGAAGGAGCATCAGCCAAAGACCGATGAATACCACGGGCATGATGATGTAGTAGAGACGCTGGCGAGACATACGATTGAGGTAAATCGGAGGGATTAGCGAGGGCGGCTGGCCTTAAGCATCTGCAGCAGGGCCGCAGGATTGCTGAAGTAGGTGTCCACATAGTGCCGTATATCTGCCGCTTCGGTGGCAGGAAGCAAGGGGATGACTTCTTCAAACATTCGTTTTACTGCTGTGATGTCATCCACCGTTTCTGCTGTGCACATAGCATACTGGCACCGCTCCAGCATGACTGCAGGACGATTCTCTGGCAGGGCTTCGGCTAATTGGCGTTCCAGTAACTCGCCGAGGGCAGGGCTCATAATGGGCAGGGCTTCACGCTCGCGGAAAAAGCGTTGAGCTTGTTCCTGAACTGCGGCTTCGTGATGAATGCCGGTCACGTTCTCCGGATCAGCCTGTATGATGGTATCACGCAGCTCTCGCCTTGGTGTATCGAATCCTTTGCCTTCTGGGAAGTTGCTATAGATTTGGTAGAGAACCCGAGCTCGTTCGGTGCCACTGAGCCGCGCAGCCTGATGATAGAGCTCGTCCGCTTTCAGCGCATGTTCTAATGGAATAACGGCTTCTTTGATTCCTCTGACGTTTCCGTGGAAGCCTCCGATAACATTCCCCAGTGGGTTAAGAATAAGGATGGTGGGAAAGCCTCCTACCTGATAGTGCTCGGCAATGGCTTCGTTTTGAGCTCTCTGTTCAGCCGGAAAATCAGGGCTTTGGGGCAGGTCTATCTCCACAAAGATGAAGTGCTCGCCGGCCCATTCGCGGAACTCGGGTTTATCCAGTACATTGCGTTTCAGCGCCAAGCATGCTGTGCACCAGTCCGAGCCTGTAAACTCCACCAGTACCAGCTTGTTTTCTTGCTTCGCGCGCTGTAACGCTGCGGGAAGATCCGTCATCCAGCCTTCTGAAGCATAGGCAGATGACATCATCACGGCAGTAGCCGTACAAAACAGGGAGATTTGGAACGCAGTCATGACGATACTCGTTATATTCTGTACTCAGAGTAACATATACTGCGCGCTGCTACAAGCTTATTTCCTCGCGATTTCCTGCTGGGTAATGCAGTGAATAGCGCCACCTTCAATGACGAGGCGTCGGGCGTCAAAGCCGATGACCTGCTTGCCGGGGAAACATTCACGCAGGATGCCTAAAGCGCGGTCATCTTCCTTGGGTTGGCAGAAGATGGGCACGATGACAGCTCCATTGCAGATGAGGAAGTTTGCGTAGCTGGCGGGCAGCTGTTCCAAGCGCCAATCCTTTGCCACGAGTGGCTGCGGCATGGGCAGGGGGATAATCTCCACTCGGTGGCCGGAAGGCGTGCGCAGGTCTTGCAGTCGTTCGTTGTTTTCAGCAAGATTGCGGTAGTGCGGGGAGTGAGGATTCGGCTCGACGATGGAGACAACCGCCTCAGCATTCACGAAGCGCACCATGTCATCGATGTGGCCGTCCGTGTCGTCACCCTCAATGCCGCAGCCGAGCCAGAATACTTGTTTGGTTCCCATCATGCGGTGGAGCTCGGCCTCGATTTCAGCCTTGCTGACGCCCGGGTTGCGGTTCGGATTCAGCAGTACGGCCTCTGTGGTGATGAGTAGTCCCTCACCATTCCCCTCGATAGCGCCACCTTCCAATATGAGCTCGCTCTTGAGGCTCGGCAGCTGAAGGCTCTCCGCAATGCGTGCGGGTACTTCATTATCCAGATTCCATGGCGCGAACTTGCCGCCCCAAGCGTTGAAGGTCCAGTCCGCAAGCTGGCGAAGACCATCCTGACGCTGCACGAAGATGGGACCGTGGTCTCTGCACCATGCATCATTCGTGGGGTGATTGAAAAGCGCGTAATTAAGTACGCCTCTCTGCTCAAGCAAGTTGCGGATGCTATTGTGCAGGGGAGTAGCTGCGTTGATGCGCACCTGAGCATGCGGGGCAATAGCGGATGCCAAGTCCGCATAATGGCCGGTCAGCTCGGCAAGGCCTCCCTGCCACAAGTCTTCACGGTGAGGCCAAGAGATCCACACGGCTTCCTGTTTTTCCCATTCAGCGGGCCAGCGCAGCTGGTCACCTTGCATAGCTTGCGGTATACTCATGGTGTTGTGGTCTATTGGAATCAGTTGAGGGGAGAAACGCCGCCGACGTAGGGAGCGTTGAGAATTTCCTGCAAGTTCGGCAGTTCGTCGAACTGCTCACGGGAATCGCCCTTTTGCTTGCCGAAAATGCCGACTTCGATGAGATTGTAGACGATGTTGCCGAAGTCACTAGCGCTCTTGATGCCCCAGAACTCCAGCACACGGGAAGCCAGCGGGCCGTATTCGTCTAGCGCGTAGGCGCAGGCGCCAAGGTAAAGCTCGTTCGCGCTCAGATGGGGGCTTTTGTCATCCTTGCAGAATTTGTCTGCTGCGGCATCCAGCCCGGCACGCATAAACTCGTACGCCTCCTCCGTGTATTCGGGGTAACGCTCTGTCAGGATTTCCACTGCTCGCTCAAAGCTCTGCTTCATACCCACATGCTATCATGTGCCGTTATGATGTGCAATGCTAAAGAATGCCATCATTTGGCTTGCAAGCTAGCGGGCTTTCCGTTACAATGCCGCAAGCATGGAAGACGTGAAGTACAGAGTGGTGGGATCGGTAAGCGATTGGCAGACGTGGTGTGAGACAGCGAAGCCCGAGGTTGTGAACGAGTGCGACTGGGTGGAGCTGCGTGTGGACGCTCTGCCGGAGGATATCAGTCCGGAATGCCTTCTCGCCAGCCGTCCGGCTTGTCCTGTGCTGCTAACTGTACGCCATGAGAGTGAGGGCGGATGCCGCTCTATGTCTGAAGAGCAGCGCCTTTCGCTTGCTATGAAATTGCTGCCCCTTGCTACCGCCGTTGATTGGGAAACGGCCCAGCTGGAGCATGCTCAGGAGCTGGTGGCTGCGGCAAAGGCCGCGGGCGTGACGGTCATTGCTTCCAATCATGATTTTGAGAAAACGCCCTCACTTGCTACTCTTAAGGAGCGGGAGGCTTTGGCTCGGTCTCTTGGGGCTGATGTGGTGAAGTTTGCTTGGCGACTTCACTCAGCCGAGGATATTATGGTAGGTGTTCAGCTTCTGCGCGAGTCCACCGGGCCGCTTGCTGTCATGGGAATGGGTCCGCTGGGCGCTGTGAGCCGCTTGCTGTATGTTCAGCATGGTTCCTGCCTGATATATGGATATTTGGGCAATACGCCTACGGCTCCCGGTCAATGGTCTGCCGCGCTCTGCAAGAAGACTTTGGCCAGCACGGCGGTGTGAGCGTTTCTCACTTTATCGGATGTTGCATGCGCGGCGCACCTCTCCGAAGGTGTAGGAGCGCGTTTGCATGGAGTGCAGCCAGCTGTGGTGCTCTCGCAGTCTATTCGCGCGGGAGAAGTTCTGAGGCGTGGTGATGCGAGTGAAGATGAGGTTATGCATGCGGCTGAGCGGCACACTCCGTACGCCGTAGCCGCCCGGTTTGTTGGCAGACCAGTATCGCAGGTTGATGGCGCCGTTTTTGCGTTCCAACCCGAGGAATACGACCAGATGCCCGCGCTCTCCGGCACCGATATTTTCATTCCAGAAGATTTTCAGAAAATCACCCGGACGAGCTAGTCGCACATCGTGGAAGTTAACGCCTGCCCCCAGCTCATGCACCAGCATGGCCATTCCCGGGCCATTGGCATTGGCTCGTCCCCAAGCACCCGTGCCATCCGGCTGATTGCCCGTGATATCAAGTGCGGCCCATGCATCGGCTGGCAGTCTCCTGCCGACAGCGGCTTCCCAGCGCTGCAATGAGCGCAGTAGTACCATGTAACAGGCTGCTGAGCAGAAGGTGGGGGCTGCACGTTGCGGGGAAATAACCAGCCCTTGCAGTGCTTCGCTCCATTCTACCCCGGCTTCTGCCGCACGTGCTACGTCCTCTGGGGTGGCTGAATATCCGCCGCCGGAAGGCATGTCATGCTGAATCGTTTGTAGAACGAGTGTGTTGAAACTACTGCGTGCCTGTGCTTCTTGCACAGTGGCGGATGTGGTGCTGCGACGCCTCAGCTCCGCGGCTTCACTCAGCAGAGGAAGCAGTATGAACAGCAGAAGTGTGAAGCGGGCAAGCATCGTAAGCGGATGAAGTTAATCTTGGGCCTCTGTGACAGGGGCAGATGTCTGCGTGGGTGTTTCTACCTGTTCTGTAGCGGGCCTTTGCAGCATCTGGCGTGTAACGGGAATCATCACCGGTGCTGATACGATGGAGACGACTGCACCCACGCCCGCCCCCCCAAGCAGAGCTGCGTTCTGTGCGATACTTATCGGTACATCCAGTAATACGGTAGCGGCATAGCCAGCTGCTCTGTGCGCTCCTGCATAAGGAGACGTGCACCGGAAACTTTCCCCACTGGCATTTTTGGGCGCGGCGTTGACTATCGGAAGGCTTACTGTGCAGCGGGATTTTACTTCACTCGGGTTTTCAACTCGAGTTAGGGGATTGTTAAACGGGGCTGACGGCATGTGCGAACTGCGACCGCTCAGGTACAGGGCAAGATCGGTAGGAATGAGGTACAAATCACTCTCGTTGACCGCTTGGTCATAATCCGGCATGCAGAACTTGTCACCCATCATTTCTGCCCAGTTAAGAGCATGGGGCATTTTGCGGTAGCGGGGCAGCTCTATGTAGTACCGGCTTCCATCGCTCAGAATGGTACGGCCTGAGTTAGGCGTAATATCAGTTGGCAGGCAGTGGCCGAAGTATTCAGCTCGGGTGAACTCCTGTTGGCCTATGTAGGAGCGGCAGCTGTTCAGGAGCAGGGCTCCGCAGAAAAGTAACAAAAGTGAGGCTTTCATGTTTTATCTATAAGAAAGCTCCGCAGCGGGTAGCCGCGGAGCTTTGAAGAATGGTAAACTCCGTTTGCTTTATGCCATGCGGGCACGGGCATCAGCTTCTACAGCTGCCCACAGAGAGGAGATGCCGGCTTCCACAGCGGCCTTGGCGGCGCAGAGCTCTGCACCCTTCTCACCATGAGCGAAGAGGTAGTACTTAATCTTGGGCTCGGTGCCGCTGGGGCGCACTGCAAAGCTGCGTCCGTCTGCGAGGTCGATGAAGAGCATCTTTTCAGCGGGGATGGGGTCGCCTTCAGCATCCACGAGCGTGCCGGTGGAGAAGTCACGCACGGCTGTTACGGCGGAACCATCCATCTCTACAGGAGCATTCTTCATATAGCTCTGAGTAAGTGCGGCAATCTTGGCGGCACCATCTGCACCTTCCATCACGATGCTCTTGCCGAGTTCCATGTAGTAACCCAGCTCGGTGTAAATGTTATTCAGGCACTCCAGCAGGCCAATACCCTTGGAGGCAAGGTAGGCATTCATTTCGGCAAGACAGAGGGCTGCAGCGTTGGCGTCCTTGTCTCGCACAAAGTCCTGAGCGAGATAGCCGTAGCTCTCCTCTCCACCGAAGATAAAGTACTTGCTGTACTTGAGGCGCCGCTCGCGGGTCTGAGCCTCTGTCATGCTGCGATAACCGACACGCTCAGCTTCAGGAATGGCCTGCTCGTACTTGCCAAGCTTGGCGGCAATGTACTTAAAGCCGGTGAGGACGTTCACGGTGGAGATGCCGAAAGAGGCGGCGATAGCGTCCTGCAGCGGGCTGGTAACAAAGGTCTTTACCATGACGGAGTGGTCAATGTTCTCCGGGGTGATGATGCCGAGCTCAATGGCGCTCATGCAGCGGTACCAAGCCAGAAGGCAGCCGGTCTGGTTGCCGGTAAGCAGCTGCATCTTGCCGGTGACTGTGTCTCGCACGGCGATACCCATGCGGTCACTGTCAGGGTCGGTGGCAATCACGAGGTCGGCATTCTCAGCGTCAGCCTGGGCGATAGCCATATCCAGTGCTGGGGCGTTCTCGGGGTTCGGGCTGGCCACGGTGGGGAAACGACCGTCTAGCACGTCCTGTGCTGCCACGGTGCTCACATTGCAGCCAATCTCCTTCAGAATGGGTACGATGCAGCGGCCACCCGTGCCGTGGAGGTTCGTGTATACCACCTTGGCGCTGGCTTTGGCAAACACGTCCGGGCGCAGGATGATGCCCTTGAGCTTCTCGATGTAAATGGCGTCAAACTCCGGCCCGAGAATGCTCAGTGAGCCTTGCTCCTCAGCGGGAAGCGGTTCATAGGTATCGCCGGTGAGGGCGTTAACTTCTGCGATAACGGCCTTGTCATGCGGGGCTATCAGCTGGGCACCATCGTTGAAGTAGGCCTTGAAGCCGTTATCGTGCGCAGGATTGTGTGAGGCGGTCAGCACCACGCCGGTGTCAGCATTCAGCTCGCGGATGGCGAAAGATACCTCCGGGGTGGAGCAGGGACCATCAAAAAGAGCGCAGTCACAGCCCAAATCCGTGGCGATTTTGGCGCAATACTCAGCGAAGTCACGGGAGAAGTGACGGGTGTCGTGACCCACTACGATACGGGGCTTGCGGCCGGTGCCTTCTGCCTGAACAAAGCGGTTCACATAGGTGATGAGGCCGCGCATAGCGCGCCCCACATTGAAGAAGTTCATGGAAGCTGTACCCACGCAGGGGAACTCAGGGCGGCCGTTTACACCACCTTTCCCTTGTTCAGACGGAGCTACCACCATGCCGATGGTGCGGCCACGAAGTCCACCGGTGCCGAAAGCAAGTGTCTTGTAGAAGCGGTTGTTCAGCTCAGCCCATTCGCCGGCGGCAGCAAGTTCGGTGATTGCTGCGGGCGCGACGGGATCCTTTGTGCCGGCCAGAAGCAGGCGGATGTTCGTGAGGGAATCTGCAAGCAATTTACCGTCCGCTACGGCCTGTTCAAGTGTGGAAAGAAGTGTACTGTCCATAATTCGTGCGCGCATTATATATCACATGTGCGCGCATGGCAAGCATTTTTCGGTGGCTGTTTTAGGATGGCGGGAACCAGCTCTGCCACCCGCTGCGCTAGCTTATGCCCACTGGCCGACCCCTGAACAGGGTCGGCCAAGTAGTTCACTCTTGTGACATCTGAAGCGGGGGCGCTTCCATGACTTCGGCTGCCGTATCTGCAGTTTGCCTCTCTGTTTTGGCGAGCTGCATTTGCCATCGGAGCCCTTGTTGTTCCGCTCTCCTTTCAACAGAAGGATGCACCCGGTCGAATCATTCTGAAGCTCCAGTGTTATCATGTCTCGCAAAGGCCTTGCCTCATGAATACATATATGATAACTTGTAAGCGTCTGCTTTATGTGCGTTTTTCAACTGCTTTTCATTCTCATTTTACTGTTCATTCCCGCTGGTATCTGCACACCGGGAACACAGAAGAGTTACGAAAGCGTCAGTTTGAATTATTTGACAACGCCGCCGCCACCATCTGTTCCGCTTGTGCAATATCGAGATCCGAATGTTGCCATGGTGCGTCGTTCTCGTGAACCTGTCCTCATGGACGTCAATCCTGCTTGGAATCTGACAGAGGAGCAGGCCAACATACTCCACAGGCGTCCACGCCGGGTTGAACAAAATGGGCGCGAGCGATTTATCTATCCGGAAGATGAGGATTTCATCACAGAGCAGTTGCCGGACGGCACCACCTTTACCACACAACAACTTCGGAGCATTCGCAGAGCCCGGAGAGCAGCGAGGGACGTGGCTATGTGGCGGGCCCGGAGAGCAGCAGAAGCATACAACCGGGCTCATTCGGCAACCCTCGCCGCCATGGAGAAGCAAGGTCTGCATATCATCATCAGCCTGAGCGAACAAAAAGGATATCTGATGAATGGTAACCAGCGGCTTCGGACGTTCCGGATATGCAGTGGAAAAAGTTCTACCCCAACTCCTACCGGGCATTTTCATGTGCTAGAAAAACACCGAGAGCACAGGTCAAACCTGTACAATAATGCATCCATGCCGTTCTTTATGCGCCTGACCTTTGATGGAGTAGGGTTGCATCAAGGCAGACTCCGTTCCCGGCCTTCTTCCCACGGCTGCATTCGTCTTGCCTGGAATGATGCGAGATATCTTTTTGAGCGCTGTGAGATAGGTACAGCTGTTTTCGTGGAGAATTAAGCTCTTACCGCAAAAACGGTTAAGATTCGTATGCTGTGGGATCCGGGGCACCGGCAGCACTGAAGGCCGCCCGGCGTTCACGGCATGTGGCGCATTGTCCACAGTGTTTCTCACGTCCGCAATAACAGGAATAGGTGTGGGAAAAGTCAACCCCGAGAGATGCACCAATAGCCGTGATTTCGTCTTTACTATTCGCAATGAAAGGACGAAGAATCTGAAGGTTTGCATAAGTCCCCAGCGAAATAGCGAAAGCCATGGCTGCCATAAAATCTTCTCGGCAATCCGGATAAAGAGCATGATCTCCTCCGTGCGCTGCTATGACTATGCCTTCAGCGCCATTGCTCTCAGCAATACCAGCAGCAATAGCAAGGAAAATGCCATTACGGAAGGGTACAACTGTTTGTTTCAGATTCTCCTCAGCATAATCAGCAGAGGGTATCGCATCCGCACCGCTGAGAAGCGCGCTGCGGAGATGAGCCGAAATGCCGCGCAGATTAATTTCATGATAGGGCACACCGAGTTTCTCGGCCTGATAGCGGGCACAAGCCAGTTCTCTAGCCCCATGGTTACTACCGTAATCAAAAGAGAGGGCACACACGACCTCATGGTGGTGGTGCGCCCAGTAAAGTGCGGTGGTGGAATCCAACCCACCGGAGAGCAAAACTGCTACTTTCATGCGGGGCGATTTTCCGGCTGATGCTCGGCAGTGCAGGTAAGCTGAATGCCGCCACGTGCACCAAACTTGCCCTCCACCTTCATCCATGCCGGGGCTACAGCTGCCACGAGGTCATCCAGAATACGGTTTACCACCTGCTCGTTGAAGGCTGCATAGTTGCGGAAGGAAACAAGATAGTACTTCAGACTCTTGGTTTCCACCACTTTTTCTGCCGGCGTGTAAGTAATGGTGAGCTCGCAGCTGTCAGGCTGCCCAGTTACGGGGCAAAGCGAAGAGAACTCATGCGTGGTGAGAGTCACCACGTAAGGGCGCTGAGGGCTGCGGTTCGGGAAAGCCTCAAGCTTTGCCTCCTCCGGAGTGTGGAAGAATTCGCTGTGCTTACCGAGTAGAGAAAGATCCTTATTATCCATAATGTTTTATGCCTTGGTGAGTTTATAGCCATCCTTGCCATCCTTCATGGCCCAGCCAAGCTCGGCAAGCTTACCGCGCAGAGCGTCCGCTGAGGCCCAATCTTTGGCCAAGCGTGCGGCCCAGCGCTCATCTGCTATAGCCTTAATATCCTCGGGAACCTCAATGTCAGCATCCGGATCCGGCAGCTGCAGGCCCAAGGCCTCCATAATGAAACGGAAAGCATTCCATACCTCGGTGGCTGCAGCAGCATCCATTTCAGCAGGCTTGATGCCCTTCATAGCACTGAACACATGCCCAAGGGCTTCAGGACCGTTCAAATCATCCTCAAGACTATCCCAAGCAGGCTGGAACGCACCAAGAGCAGGGGCGTTCTTAACGAGGTCACGATAGGTAGGCTCCTTAGCGCCGCTAGCCTTGGCTAGCTCCTTATCGAAACGGCCAAGCTTGTTGAGAGCGCTGGTAGCATCCTTCATGCCGGAAAGTGTGAAGTTCAGCGGGCGGCGGTAGTATGCACCTGCCAGCACGTAGCGAAGAGCTGCCGGGGTGTACCCCATCTCCTGAAGCTGATCCAGAGTGTACATATTACCGAGGCTCTTGCTCATTTTGGCGCCATCCACCAAAAGGTGAGTCACATGGAACCAGTGGCGAGCAAACTCACCACCGCAGGCACAGCGGCTCTGTGCAATCTCATTTTCGTGATGGGGGAATACAAGATCCACGCCACCGGAGTGCAAGTCAAAGGTGTCACCGAGGTACTTATGGCTCATTGCAGAGCACTCGAGGTGCCAGCCCGGGCGTCCCTCACCCCAAGGGGAAGGCCAGAAGTTCGGACCATCTTCCGGACGGCGTGCTTTCCAGAGCACGAAGTCTGCCACACTGTCTTTCTCATACTCATCCGTATCAGCTCGTGTATTCGCGGTCTTGCCGAGGTCCAGTTCCTGCCGGTCGAGATGAGCCAAACGACCGTAATCGGAATATGATGAGATGCGGAAGTACACGGAGCCGTCATCGCTCTGGTAGGCATGATTGCCCTCCATGAGCTTCTGAACGATATCAAGCTGCTCTTTGATGTGGCCCACTGCGCTGGGCTCCACGTGAGGGGTAAGGCAGTTCAGCGCCTTGCAATCATCATGGAACTTAGCCGTCCACTTGGCCGTATATTCTCCCAGCGGCATTCCCTGAGCCTGAGAATTGCGGATGGTCTTATCATCCACGTCTGTCAGGTTACGCACATGCTTGGTGCGCAGGCCACCAAGCTCCACCACGCGGCGGAATACATCCTGCACCACGAAGGTGCGGAAATTACCGATATGAGCAGCAGCATACACGGTCGGGCCACAACAGTAGAAGCGCAGCTGCTTGCCGTCCTCTGCCTGTACGGGCTTCATCGCCCCCGACTGTGTATCATAAAGGTTTAACATAACGCGGAACATTATGCTCGCGCGTGCGACCTCTGTCAAGCCTGCACGGAGTCAGTACTCATCAAATGACCTTTTAATAACATGTAATGCTTTATTCTTTACGCACAGATTGAAGTCTGCTACTATAAGGCCATGCAGAGAGCATTGGCCATATTCACAGCACTTCTGACATGCGGGTGCTCTCTTCCTATGCCGGGAAATCGTACTACAAGTGACAGTGTCCAAGAAACATTTTTTTCTGGAGCAAACACGCCGCAGATACAGGATGAGGGCTCCATTATGGCATACTCGCTTGGTTGCATTGAACAGATACGCCCTACTATCGAATACCGGTATACCGGAAATGGTAGTGCATTCGAACACGCGCGAAATGTGGCTGAACAACTGATGAGGGAAGGATCCGTCGTATTTTTTTCAATTACGACAAGGGATAACGATGTGCAGCTTACCCCCATTTACGCCGATAATATCCTGATGCTAAAAGCGCACGAGAACCCACACATGCGTTCCTTGCTGAATGAGAATCAGCAAAAAGCACTTACAATAGCAGAGGAGCTCGTTCGGGATGTTTGTGCACGCTATAGCTCAGATTACAGTCGGGCCCTTGCATTGCACGATTATCTTGTGCAGAACTGCCAGTATAAAATAGAGCTTCACGGCAAAGACACGGCAAATGCCACCACTCACCTTTTGCTGACAAGAAAAGGCGTATGTGATTCATATACCAGAACATACGGCCTTCTATTGAGCATGGCCGGCATTCAGAATATATTTGTAGCAGGAACCTCCGAGGACGGAGAAAATCATTGCTGGAATCTGGTATTATTGGAAAATCGATGGGTACATGTGGACTGTACATACAGTGACCCTAAGCCGGATGAGCCCGGACGGATTCTCCATTCTCATTTTGCATTGCCTGATAACCTGATAGAGCGAGACCGCAGCTGGAATCGCAATCTGTATCCAGCTGCGGTGTCACCTGAGCTGTACTATCCCTACCGCTATGCGTCATTCCGAAGCGTATACGACCTGCTTGTATGGTGCAGCCGCAAGAAGGACGGCACCTATGTGACAGCCTATGTTGAAGAATTACGTGCTGCAGGCGCTGATATTGAAAAAGTAAATCAGCTTTTGGGTGATGCCTCCCTAAGACTAAGAGCCGCTGTTATCAAGACATACGCACTGGATGAGAACTTGCCGGGGATTATTATCTTAAAATGCGGGCACCCCGAACCATAGGCCTGAATATTTTAGGCTTGCAAAATAGAAAGTTTTATGGACAATAGGCGCCGTCATGACTGAGCATTCTCCGGAAATACTCGCGCCTGCCGGTAATTGGGATTGTGTACGTGCCGCTGTGGCAAATGGGGCACATGCCGTTTATTTCGGTTTAGATCAGTTCAATGCCCGCATGAGGGCAGACAATTTCACCAGAGAGGACCTTCGCTCTTTGGTTCCCTTTCTTCATGAGTGTGGAGTAAGGGCCTATGTGACGATGAATGTTCTCATCTTTCCGGCAGAGATGGAAGAAGCGCTCAGCTATGTGGATGCGCTGGATGAAGCCGGAGTGGATGGTGTAATTGTGCAAGACCTCGGGCTGGCTGCACTTATCAGCAAATATCGTCGCCAAGGACGCTGGAAGATTGAGCTGCATATCTCCACTCAGATGACTGTAAGCAGTCCTGAAGCTGTACGCTGGGTGGATGAAATGTTTGATCCGCAGCAGATTGTGCTTTCGCGAGAGCTGTCACTCAAGGAAATCGAAGCTTGTGCCAAGGCGACGAGTAAACCCATTGAGGTATTCTGCCACGGCGCGTTATGTGTGGCATATTCCGGCCAGTGCCTTACCAGTGAGAGCCTTGGGCAACGCAGCGCGAACCGTGGCGAATGCGCTCAAGCATGCCGTATGCCGTACCGCCTGGAAGTGGATGGCCGCTTGCGTGACCTCGGCGAGCGTCGCTATATTTTCTCTCCCCAAGACCTCTGCGCTTTGGAGCGAGTCCCTGAGCTCCTTTCAGCAGGCGTTCGCAGTTTTAAGATAGAAGGCAGATTGAAGAGCCCGGAGTATGTAGCTGCTACAACCAGAGCATACCGTCGAGCATTAGATGCAGCACTGGCCGGCCGCGCTGTTCCGCAGAATAAAATGGCAGCTGATTTGTATGCCATGCAGATGTCTTTCTCTCGCGGCTTCTCATTCGGCTGGCTGGATGGAACAGACCATCCGCTGCTCACTCATGGGCGATTCGGAAAGAAAAGAGGTGCACTAGCGGGACGAATCATACGTGTTGGCGAAGGCTGGGTGGAGCTGGAAGGGGTTCCGGCTATGCCCATAGCACCCGGTGATGGTTTCGTGATAGATGCGGGGCAAGATAGAAATGAGGAGCAGGGCGGGCGCATCTGGAAGGTGCAGGGTACACGCCTGTTCTTCCACGGAAAAGGCAGTCATATAGACTGGCGTTATGTTCGCCCCGGCAATTTGTTATGGAAAACGGCTGATCCTGCACTGGATAAGTTCTTGCATGGCACATGGTGTAACTTTGCCCGGAAGGTAGAAGCGCCATCTATGCAGCTTTCTATTCATTTTACAGGGCGTATGGGTGGTGAACTGAGGGCAGAGTGCAATGGTATAAGCGTGGGTAGTGGTCAGCCTCTTGAACCCGCTGAAAAACGCTCGTTGACACGTGAAGTGATCGAAGCGCAGTTCTCGCGCTTAGGTGGCACAGGGTACAGCCTTGGCACTTGTACTTATGAGCTCGAGGAGGGCTTAATGCTGCCTCTGAGCATTTTGAACCGCATGCGCCGTGAGCTGGTGGTGGCGCTTCCCGAGGTAAGCGATGAAAGCACATCCCGCGCCCCCATGGTCTGGCCCGGTTGGCAGGGTGATTTTGCACCTATCAAAGCCACGGATAAATATCGTCTGTCCGTTCTCTGCCGTGAAGCTGAACAGGCATATGCGGCAGCGGCAGCCGGAGTGAAGCGCGTCTATCTTGATTTTAAGGATATGCGCCAACTTGCTCCAGTGGCAGAAAAGCTTCGCGCGGACTATCCCGGAACAGCCGTCTGGATTGCTACGCTACGCATCATGAAGCCGCGTGAGAACGGCTACTTTAAGTTCATTCATGCGGCTAAGCCGGATGGCGTTCTGGTGCGTAATCACGGAGCCGCGCTCTACTTCAAGGAAAAGGGTATTCCCATGGTGGCGGATTTTTCTCTGAATGCCGCTAATCCGGAAAGCGTAAAAGTCCTCCGTAAGTACGGTATGCGCAGCGTCACCGTTTCCTATGACCTGAACGCCCATCAGCTTGCAGACCTGCTGCGCAGCAGCTGTGGCCCGGAACTGGAGCTTACTCTGCATCAGCATATGCCTATGTTCCATACGGAGCATTGTGTATACTGTACTTTCCTGTCGCAAGGTCACAGCTTTAAGGATTGTGGCCAGCCCTGTGAACACCACCGAGTGCGCGTAATGGATCGCACCTACGCTATGCACTATCTGCGTAGTGATGAAGGCTGTCGCAATACTCTCTTTAACGGTCAGGCCCAATCAGCGGCACGCTATGTGGCTGCTATGCGCCGCATGGGCCTTACGCGGTTCCGCCTCGAACTGCTGGAGGAAACACCGGAACAGACCGAGGCGCTCATCTCTGCCTACAGACTCCTTATGCGTGATAAGATTACTCCGGAGCAACTGCTTGAACAAGTAGATGCTTTGGATAGAATTGGCGTAACTGAAACAAAATAAATCAGCACTGTATGGAATTACCGGTTAAAAATCATAAGCGAGGGCTCTGGACACTCAGCCCTCTGCTCGTATTTTTCCTTATCTACGTGATTACTTCCGTCGTAGCGGGGGATTTCTATAAGATGCCCGTCACCGTGGCTTTCATGGCAGCGTCAGCGTGGGCCTTTGTTGTAAGTAAGCCCGCGCGCCTAGGGTTGAGGATAGAGCGCTTCTCCAAGGGCGCAGCGAATGCCAACATCATGATGATGGTCTGGATTTTCATTCTCGCCGGCGCTTTTGCCGGGGCTGCTAAGTTCATTGGCTCTGTGGACTCAACTGTGAATTTGACCCTTTCGGTACTTCCTCCGAACATGATTCCAGCGGGTATTTTCATAGCCGCTTGCCTCATCTCACTTTCCATCGGCACATCCGTTGGGACGATTGTTGCCCTCATGCCGGTTGCCGCCGGTGTGGCCTCCAGCAGTGGGCTTCCGTTGCCGCTCATGGCCGGCATTGTTGTAGGTGGCGCGTTCTTCGGTGATAACCTTTCCTTCATTTCAGACACAACTATTGCGGCCACCCGTACTCAAGGATGCCTTATGAGGGATAAGTTCCGCGCCAATTTCCGAATCGTCATCCCCGCTGCTCTTCTTGTTCTGGTTGTCTATATCGTTCTTGGTTGGCAGTATGCAGCCCCGGTAGAGGTTGGCGTTATTGCATGGTCTCGTGTTATTCCGTATCTACTTGTTCTGATTACAGCTCTTTGCGGTGTGAATGTGATGCTGGTACTCATTTTAGGCATTCTCTCTACCGGACTTCTTTCACTCTGCTCCAGCGAATTAAGCTTACTTGAATGGGCAGGTGCCATGGGAAAAGGTATGACGGATATGGGAGAACTCATTATCGTGACACTTTTGGCCGGTGGTATGCTTGAACTCATTCGCTATAACGGAGGTATTCAGTATGTTATCCGAATTCTCTCTTCACGAGTCCGCACCAGACGTGGAGCAGAACTTACCATTTCTACAGCCGTAGCCATCGCTAATCTTTGCACGGCAAATAATACGGTCGCCATCGTAACGGTAGGAGACATTTCCCGCCGAATATCAGAATGCTTCGCTATTCCCCCTCAGCGTGCTGCCAGCCTGCTGGATACAACTTCCTGTGTAATACAAGGGCTTATCCCCTACGGAGCTCAGCTTTTGATGGGGGCATCTCTTGCCGCTATCAGTGCGCTTGATATTATTCCATACCTCTACTATAATTTTGCACTTGCCCTTTCTTGCCTGCTGTTTATTCTCTTTAAGCGAGCCTGAAAATACGATATCTTGTGTAAAAAAGAGCCTCCGTCCACATGTGTGCGAACGGAGGCTCTTTTTGATAGACCGGGTTCATCTTATCTATGGTGACCATGGCGCGGTGCATGGTAGTGCCCATGTCCGCCCGGATGGTACATGCCGTGCCCCGGATTGCTGTAGCGGTGATGCCCTCCACGATGATGATGGTGGTAACAGCAGGAGCTCAGGCTCATAAGACCGGCAATGGCGATGAATGCGATGATGAGTTTCTTGTTCATTGTGTATTTCTGTGTTTGTGTTAGTATAAAATAGAATAGATAACAACTGGTAATTATTTAACATGCAAAACTGTCCACGTCAAGCAAAAAAATCAAAAAAAATGATTGTAAGACAAAAAAAGCCGGTCTTATACAGACCGGCGTAAGGAAAAGGATACTTCTTACTCCCGAGGGCGCTCTCTAAGAGGCACAGCGTGGAATGGCTGCGGCTTGGGACCATCATATCTGGGATTCATGGAAGCGATATGCTCATTACTAATCGTAAAAGTGAAGGTGCCGCCTTCTGCTGTTCCGTTAGCATCCAGAATATGGTCAAACACGCAGATTGGGGTATTCCCCGGAGTTTCAGGGGCCACGAAGATGCCTATAGCCATAGAGGGGCGACGCAATCCTTCGCGGTTTTCGATTTTGTAAGTGATGGTATTTACACCACGCTTAAGACCTCCGGAAATGACATCTGCGCGGCGTTCATCATCGAACTCATGGAGAGATACACCGTTAATCGTCATTTCAATCAAGCGGCCGGGGCAATCCACAAACACCTTGCCGATGAGAGCAGGGGATGAGCATGCAGGAGGGGTGGGTGGAATACGATCATACGGCTGGAAGCCATCTTGTTCTTTCAGAAGCTCTATATCCCGAGCATGCAGGCGCTGCCGAACCTCGGGCAAACGACTAAGGTTGAAAAGGCGGGTCTGGTCCAACTTCCATCTTCCTCCTTCATACACAAATTCAAGCACGAAGGCATTTTCCTCGGCTCGACCATCACCCAGCTGAACACGCCCCACATAGGTGCAAGCCATCGTATAACCATTGCACCCTTGCAGACTCCCCACATAAGCAAAATTCTCCAGTTTAGGAGCCTCCTGAGCCTCGCGGAAGAAGTCGCGCGGGAAGGTACCTCTCTGAGAAACGATGAGGTTACGCACCTTCATCTGCCTTGAATTGGAAGTCGTGGAACGCCATGCTTGCTCATTGCCACGAATAAGACTAATTCTCCACGTATTATACACTGTTTCTGCCGTACGACGGGCTCGAGCCTGATCCGGTACAATAAAGCGATTAGCGGAAGGCGCAGATGATGGCTGTGCGGGCCCTGCCTGTTGAGCTGCACGGCGGCGCATCTCAGCTTCGATGGCAGCCGGGGTAGCAGCCTGCACGACATGACTTATCACAGCCCCCGCGAGAACTAATGACGAAAAAAATGCTCTCATAACTTCATACAAACTACTACAGGCTTGCCTTTTTGGCAAGAAAATAGCATACTATTGGTACGTTATGACGTCCTTTTCAGATAGTGGAGAAAATGAAGAGCTTTCCGCCGGTCGCAAGCTGCTGAAAGAACGTCCTTCATTTGTGTGGAAACGCTTTGCTGATGGCGCGGAGCTGCGCGTCTGGATGTTTGCTCCGCCCGGGCACACGGCCTCCGCCTTCATGCCTGCCGTCATGTTCTTCCATGGTGGTATGTGGGCTGTGGATTTTGGCGAGGAGTTCATTTCATGGGCTCTGCACCTTTCATCCCGAGGTATTGTCTGCCTCATACCGGAATACCGCACACACGCCTGCTATGACGTATCAGCCAATGATATTATCCAAGACGGCATAGATGCTTGGCGCTGGATACATCATAACGCCAATGGGCTGGGCATAGACCAATACTCCATCACACTGGCAGGAGCTGATGCCGGTGGTCTGATGGCACTGAACGCAGCCATGCAGCCCATGCTTCAGACCCGCCGCTGGTGGAAAATAGGCAGTAAGGATGAGTTACCCATACAGCCTGCTTGCGTGGCCATTTTCCGAGGTCTTTTAGATGTGCACGCACCGGAAGCTCGCCTACTGAATATTAAGACAGAGGTGACAAATCCGGACTCTATTAACCCCTGCGCACTGCTGCGCCGCTACCTGCCACCGCTTTTCTGTGCACACGGCCTTGTAGACCCGCTTCAAGACTACGCCATGCGTGAATGGTTCTGCGAAGAATGGCGCTCTCTCGGCAATGAGGCGGAACTCGTGCTATGCCCGGGCGGCGACCATACTCTGACTCAGTTTTCCGTGAATCCTACCGTGTTTGAGCTGATTCTTCTGGCGTGGGAAAACTTCATGGCTGAGCAGGGTATTTGGCCTGCCAGTGCAGTGGAAGAGAGCGCCCTCATGAGCTAAGGTAAAATTTCCACTGAAAGGAAGGCCTCGACTTTGCCGTAAGTACGCATTAGCTACCGCTTCGGTATAAACTGGGTTCCATAGTCCAGCCTGAACATACGCTTGACTTTCTATGACATTCCTGTCATTATAGCGTTGAGATGAAAAAACGTTTATTAATATTACTGGTGGGTGCCTGCATGCTGGCTATTAGCCCCGTCACAGCAGATACGAACTCAGCCAATGCGACTACTGAGGAAAGTGCTTCTGCTACCCCCGCCAATCCGCGTGCTGAGCGCCGTGAAGCTGCGAGCTGGCTGAAAGACCACATGCAGATGCGCAAGCGCATTCTGACCGCGCTCAAGAAAATCAAAAACGAGAGAACGGCAGAAAGAGGTCTGCAGGCCATTACTGCCATTTGCCGCCCGGACAATACCGGTTCTCAGACGGCGCTGGGTGAAGTGGGAGAAGCCCCCGGCATGCCGCAAACTGAAGCCATGCAGGCACTTTTGGAGCGCAATCGCACTCAGATTCGCCGCAGCGACCGCGCTATTCAAGCTGAGCTGGACAGAATTACTGAGCTTGGCCTTGAAAACGATGAGCTTTTCTCAATGGTACGTGAAGTAATCGAGCAGACGAGTGTTCCGGATGAGGAAGAAGAGACTTCCTCAGAGGATACGGATAAGTAAGTATCCTCTGCAGCGAAACAAAGCAGTAATTCCATGATATACTGGGATAATAATGCCACCACGCCTCTGGCACCTGAAGTGCTGGAGTCCATGCTTCCGTACCTGCAAGACCGCTTCTTCAATCCCTCAGCAGCATATGGCCTAGCCCGCGCCATTCGTAAGGATATAGAAACGGCTCGCGAGCAAGTAGCGGCTCTGTTAGGAGCTCACCCGGATGAAATCATTTTCACTAGCGGTGGGACTGAAGCTACAAACGCAGCATTATCTCAGTACTCAAAAGTCCTCACGCTTGCTACGGATCACCCGGCTACGCTGCGCACAGCGCGCGGTGAGGCCGCACCTGTACTATCCAACGGTGTAGCCGATATCCCGGAATGGAAGGAAGCTCTCGAAGGGAGAGATGCCGTCAGCTTCGCCTGGGCGAATCATGAAACAGGCGTGATTCAGCCGGTTCGCACCCTCTGTGCAACTGCGGCAAATGCCGGAGCTCGGGTTCATGTAGACGTCGTACAAGCTGCGGGTAAAATCCCTTTGAATGTACACGAATATGCCATAGATTACGCTTCTGCTGCGGCTCATAAGTTGCACGGGCCCAAGGGCGTAGGCTGCCTTTATGTTCGCCGAGGGATGGAGTTTCCGCCATTTATAACCGGCGGGGCACAGGAATCATACCGCCGCGCAGGCACGGAAAATGTGGCCGGCATCATCGGCTTTGGTAAGGCGGCGGAGCTTGCCATGGCATCAGCGGAACGTTATGCAGAACTTGCTGATTTGAGAGCACTCTTCTTGCGCGCTCTTGATGAATCCGGCATCAACTATGTGGTGAATGGTGTCGGCGCCACAAGGCTTCCGCATGTGTTGAATATGCGCGTGCCGGGGTGCAGCGCAGAATCACTCTCCCTTCTTCTGGAGCCGGCGGGGCTTCTATGCTCTAACGGCTCTGCCTGCACCAGCTCAGAGCCTCATCCCAGCCACGTGCTGAAAGCTATGGGCTTGAGTGATTCTCAAATTCGGGAGAGCCTGCGCTTCTCACTGAATCGTTACACTACTCAGGAAGAGACGGCAGAGGCTGCCCGCATCTTCATTTCAGCGGTGAAGAAAATACGTTCCGTGCAATCAGTCAATACCGGCCCCGTTATGGTTTACCGCTGATTCCATACATATATACACCCACGCTATGCCGGAGGATCTGCTGCAAAAACTCCTGCGTAAACAATCACTGCGAGCGCCGTTTCTCTTACCTCTCGTCGGTGTAATCGGGTGTCTGTTGGGCGACCAATGGCTAGCCCTGAGCCTTGCCGTAGTGGTGGTAGCGGTTCTTTTGAAGTTGTGGCGCATTCTGATTTGCACGCTGCTTTGCATGGTAATCGTATGTATGCAGAGCCACTTAGCTGAGCGAAATAAAACGCAACTGACTGATTTTCTGAACACGCAATCTCACGTTGTACTGGAAGGAACGGTAGAACGAACCTTGTCCAGAGGGTGCATCCTAAATACCGGTTACATGGGAGTGCGGGTTGTGCTGAGGGGAAATACGGAATGGCGCACAGGTGAGCGGGTACGTGTGGTAGCGGAACCACAGCCACTGCGCCCGGCTCCGGCAGAGGGAATGTTTGACACAAAAAACTGGATGCGCAGCCAAGGTCTAGCAGCCAATCTTCGGGTGCTTTCCATTGAACGCCTCGGTTTCCCTTTTTCTCAATATGCCGTTCTCGGTTATGCGGAAAGAATACGTAATGTGCTAACAGAAAGGCTCATGCCCCCTGGAACAGAGGGGGATATCCGGCGGCAGGTGCTGTGTTCACTGGCACTTGGTGACAAGCAGAGAGCTGAGGATGACACCCTGAATCAGTTCAAACGCGGAGGATGCCTGCACGCCTTCGCCGTAAGCGGTATGCACGTTGGAATAGTAAGCGGCATGCTGTATGGACTGGCCTATTTACTGCGGCTTCCCGTGCGACTTCGTTCTGTTCTGATACTGATTATCACGGGAGTATATGTGTTAATTACGGGGCTGGCCGTTCCGGCATTGCGAGCCTACCTCATGATAGTCCTAGTCATGCTGGGGATGGGGTTACAGCGCCCCGTTAACATGGTGAACATATGGAGCTTTTCCGCGCTTTTGATACTGATGATATCACCTTGGCAAATATACAGTGCCGGTTTTGTTCTTTCTTTTGCCGTGTATGCAGGTATTGGTATTGGTGTATACTTCTGTATGAAAGTACCATATTGGTTTGGCCCGAATGATTACGTACCGCCACTGCTCTATACTCGCTGGCATACCTTTTTACTTCGCTCAGACCTAGCCATACGAGGCACAGTTATCGTGTCCCTCTCCGCTTGGTTGGCATCAGCCCCGATAACCATGTACTTCTTCCACACCATAACGCCATACAGCTTTCTGACGAATATAGCCATTTCCCCGCTTTTGCCGATTGTAATGGCCTTTGGGCTTCTGGCCGCCTTACTCGGTGGCACTCCGTTTCTTGGTGCTTTACTGCAGTGGGCTGCTCTGAAGAGCAGTGCGTTACTGGTATCAGTTGTAGGCTTTTTTGCAGATTTGCCTATGTCCTATCTGAGTACGACTCCTCCCATGCAGCCACATGAGACATATGTGTGTCATCTGGGCTACGGTAATAGTTTTGCCGTATTGGGTAATCCCGGCATCGTCGTGAATAGCGGAAACATGAATGCGGCTCGCTTCACCGTAGAACCGCTACTGTTTTTCAGTGGGTGTAATCCCGGGGTCCTACTTGAATCCACCTCTGACAAAGCTAACTGCGGCGGTACTCCATTCATCTCAGCTAGATACCCACAAATGCGAATCATCTCGGCGGACTCTCTGAGAAACAAGCTTCATATCAATTCATCCGCTGGATTATACTGCATATACCCCTCTCCCGTGGGGCTCTCCCGTTCATATTCGCACAATGAAGCCCCGGTCATTATGTGGCAGCAACCGGGCGGTACTCGTGTTCTTTATATAGGGAGCGCTCCGTCTATAATCCTCGACAGGCTCACAGAAGATGAGCTCCGGGCGGATATTGTCGTATTAGGCCACAATAAAGAACATCCCTCAGATATCAATGAACTGCACGAAATCACAGGCGCGGGGCTCTTCGTGCTCCTGCCTGAAGTCCCTGAGCCCATTGCTCCAGAGAGCGTGCCGGGAGTTGAAATTCAGCGCTGTGATGAAAACACAACGCTACTGCGTTTCTAATTTATCGCACAAGAAGTCCACGCACCAAGCGCTGAAGTTCCGTGCGCAGAGCTGCAGAACCATAACAGATGGGATCTGTTTTAGTGACTAAATCAATGACTCGCCCCATTGCTTTCTCACTAACCTCAGCAGTATTCAGCGTGGAAATGTGTTCTTGCACATACTGCTGAATTTCTACTGAGGGAGGGGGCAGCATGCTTTCGCTCCGCATCAAAGCAAGAATACGATCTGTCAGCGCGGCAACCTCCGGCGCGGCTGCATCAGCGGTCGGCATATTGTGCACCTGCTCAAGAATTTGGCCTAGTGATTTGCAGCTCTCGTAAAGTCCAAAAGCAAGCTCCAAATAATCATCCCCCGGGTGTCTAGGTGCGACTTCTTCCTGCGCTATGCCAACACTTGTAGCTGCGGCCTCCGGCGTTTCTTCTATCGGGGTAGATTCAGCCTCCAAGGTCATTTCTTCCTGCGTGGTCTCAGCGTTCTGTTCAGCTTCTGTAAGACTCGTAGTCTCAGAGCAGGGGACTATGGTAGCTTCTTGTGCAGCTTCATCAGCAAATGATAATGCTGTAAACAAGGTGACACTCAGTAATAGAAAATCAATTTTCATGATTAAAGAAAATGTATACTCATTTAGAAACAGAAGAACTAAGGCAACCGGGACAATTTCTAACGAAGTGGCCTGGCACAATTTCTATCATCTCCGGTATTCTGTCTGTGAGACAAAGTTCGGGCTTGCCTACAAGATTACGGGGTTTGAATGCACAGGAGGTAATGGGCTGGCGGAGCGTTGGCGGCAGGCCGGGAATGGTCTGCAGGCGACTACCTTTCTCATGCATGGCCGGTATAGAAGCCATGAGTGAGCGAGTATAGGCGTGGCGAGGATGGGTGAGCAGCTCCTCCGCCGGAGCACTTTCCACAATGCTACCAGCATACATCACCTGAATACGATGAGCATATTCGCGCACTACGCCTAAATCATGCGTGATGAGGATGACTGCTGTGCCGAGCTCCTCTTGTCGCTCGCGCAGCAAATCCAGTACCTGCTTCTGTACGGTGACATCCAGAGCCGTAGTCGGTTCATCCGCAATGAGGAACTGTGGGCGAGTAATCAGCGCCATAGCAATCATGACACGCTGGCGCATGCCACCTGAGAACTCGTGAGGATAAGCCCGAGCACGCTCAGTCGGATTCGGTATGCCTGTGCGAGCCAGCTCTTCAATGGCCAGTGCCAGAGCTTCTTTTCGCTTCATACCGCGGTGAATAATCAGCGGCTCAGCCACCTGTTCACCTATTGTCATGCAAGGATTCAGGCTGGTCATGGGATCCTGAAAAATCATGGAAATGCGGTTCCCTCTGAGAGAGGAAAGCTCTTTTTCCTTCATTTTCAGCAGATTTTTCCCATCAAAGATGGCAGAGGCATTTTCTGATATATGAGCAGGCGGGCGCGGGAGCAGCCCAATGAGAGCTGAGCAGGTTACGGATTTTCCTGAACCGCTTTCACCCACAATACCAAGAGTTTCACCCTTTTTCAGAGAAAAGCTCACATCATTCACGGCATAATTCACCCCGGCGCGAGTACGGAACTCTACGCTCAGGTTATTGACGCTCAGTATCGGTTCGCTCATCTTTCTGTGGCTGATTATACAGCACATGTTACCTTTACGTCAAGACTACTGTGTGTAATGAGAATAACGAAAAAAAGTCCTCCGGCAGAGTATTCTGCGGAGGACTGTCATTTTCCAGTATCTTATGAGGGGGATTATTTGTTTCTTCGGCGAGCGCGCACGCCCTCTGCCAGCGTATCCAGAATAGCGAGCGTACCGTCCCAGTCCACGCAAGCATCCGTGATACTCACGCCATACTGCAGGGGAGACTTACCATCACACTTCTGGTTGCCGCTGTTGATGTTACTCTCAATCATAACGGCGCCGATATGGTCATCACCGGCGGCAAGCTGGGCCGCTACGGCTTCCGCAACGATGTGCTGATTCTGCCAGTTTTTACGGCTATTACCATGAGAGCAATCAATCATAATGCGATTGCTGATACCGGCTTTCTGCTGAATCTCCCAAGCGGCGGCCACATCCTCCGCAGAGTAATTGGGGCCACTGGTAGAACCACGGAGAATGATATGGCAGCTGTCATTACCACTGGTGGAAACGATAGCACTCACACCTTGCTTGGTAACAGAAAGGAAGCAGTGCGGATGAGCAGAGGAAACAATGCCGTCCACAGCTATCTGCACACAGCCGGTCGTGCCATTCTTGAAGCCGATGGGCATGGAAAGACCACTTGCCAGCTCACGGTGTACTTGGCTTTCAGTTGTGCGGGCACCAATAGCACCCCAAGCAATCAAATCACTGATATACTGAGGAGTAATTACATCCAGAAACTCCGTAGCTGCAGGGACACCCATTTCCGCCAAGCGGAGCAGCAAACCACGGGACATGCGAAGCCCACTGTTGATGTTATAGCTGCCGTCCATGAACGGGTCATTAATCAAGCCCTTCCAACCTACCGTGGTACGTGGCTTTTCAAAATACACACGCATGATAAGCAGAAGCTCATCGCTGTATTTCTCACGAGCTGCAGCCAGCCTACCGGCATAGTCGATAGCGGCGACGGTGTCATGGATGGAGCAGGGCCCCACCATGACGGCCAAGCGGTCGTCTTCTTTCTTCAGAATGCGGCGGAACTCCTGACGAGCATCATATACCACCTTGCTGGCGTCATGGCTCGCTGGGAAGTCCTGCATGAGAATGGCAGGGGAGATTAACGGGCGAATGTCCGTTACGCGTACGTCGTCTGTGATGAATGGATTCATTATGTGCCTGTGAAACTATTAGGCGAGGAATATATCAGCGCTTCTTCCAGGAGTAGATATTATCTTCCAGAGCGTCAGTTTCCTCTTCAGATGCCTCTGCGGCTGCAGCAGGAGTGCTACTGGGCTTACCGGCGCCATCAGCGCCCAAGGAATATACGAGGCAGATTTTGTTACGAATCTTTCTGCCGGTGAAGGGGTCAATCGTACCGATTTCTTCATCATCGCACATGATGATGTAGTAGGGGTTACCCCAAGGATCATAGAGACCAAGAGAACCGGAGTTGGGGTCAACATACAGGCCATCAGCCTTCTTGTCCTGCTCGTCAGAACGGAGGTAAGTCTGGCGATTGGTATTCAGACGGTCATCACCTTCCTCACGGTTGGTAAGGATAGCAACAAGGCCTGCGTCATTACCATCAGTAGTGGAGATAGCAACCTGATAATTGTTATCCTCTCCCACTTCGCACATATCTGTTTGATATGGCAGTGAGCCGTAGTCCTGATGGAACTGAGTTACACCCTGAACGATATCAAGGCAGGTCTTGCGAGCGGCAGTTTCATTAGCAGAGTTAATCTGACCCATAATAACAGGGTAAGAAATGCCGGCGAGTGTTGCCAGAATAGCAATCACAACAAGGAGCTCAATCAGAGTAAAGCCCTTTTTAAACTGAGAGGTGAGAGTCATTTTCATACGTGAGGTATTCTAGCATACTGACCCTTGGCAGCGCAAGCAAAATCAGCCGCGGTGGCGTAACAAACCGAATTTAGGGGAGAAAAGCCATGCCAGCAAGAAGATACAGCCCAGTACAACAATGATGGTGGCACCAAGATGCCAGCCAAGGGGGTACGACAGGAAAAACGCCAGAATAGAGCCCCCGGCCCCAATGAGACCACCGCCCCAGAACATGAGCGATGCCCTGTCCGTGAGCTGGTACATGGTTGCAGCCGGAGCCACCATCAACCCGAGTGTTAGGAATGCCCCAACCGCCTGAAGGGATGACACCAGTACGAGGATAATGAGCGTGAAAATACCGTAACTAAAGGCCCGTGTGGGAATCCCCATGGAGGCCGCTGCTCTCATATCAAAAAGATAAATGAGCAGGGGACGGTACAACACCGTAATGCTCAGTACAGCAAGCGCCCCGGTCCCCCAAGCAATCCATAAATCAGCATCTCCCATGCTCATGATATTGCCGAAAAGCCAGTCGTCCACCTTCTGCTGCAAGCCGAGACGTATAAGAATGATGTAGCCGAGTGCAAAAGCAGTGGTATGCAGAATGGAGAGAGCTGTATCGTGGTCTGCCCGACCCGTACGGGAGATGAAGAGCGAGCCAAGCCCCACGATAAGCCCCGCTATCACAGCGCCGATGAGAATACTAAGCTGCATCAGGCCAAAGAAGAGAATAGCCAATGCAATGCCCGGTAACAGCGCGCAGGAGATGGTGCCAATCTGAAGGGAGGAACGGCGTAACACCACAAGGGCACTCACGAAGCCGTTGGAAAAACCTACAACGGCGCATGCCCAGAGGCTGCGCTGCGCGATGGGTTCACCCAGAAAGCGGATAAAATCATTCATACAGAAATCGTGATATGGCGTTTTCCAAATGCGGTGAACAGATTCTCCTCCGTCAGCACATCTGCTGTGGCACCAAAGGCAATAGCACTGCGGTTGAGAAGCATGCTTAGATCAAAAATACGGGAAGCTGTGCTCAAATCATGGTGAGAAGCAATGACGAGGCGTCCTTCCTCTGCCAATGCGCGCAGCAGGCGAGCCAGAGACTCCGTGCCGGGTACATCTAAGCCGGTAAAGGGTTCATCAAGCAGTAAGATGTGTGCCTCTTGGGCGAGAGCTCGCGCTAGGAAGGCGCGCTGCTGCTGCCCGCCGGAGAGCGCACCTATCTGGCGTTTTTGCAAATCCTGAAGCTCGAGTGATGCCAAGGCTCTGTCCACGATTTCATGGTCATGCCGCCGTAAACTCTTCCAAATGCCGGTAGCAGGATAACGCCCCATTTCTACGAGTTCACGCACAGTGATGGGAAAACGCCAGTCCACTTCCGTACGCTGGGGCATATAAGCTATCTCTTGGCGAGCATTATAGAGGGGAGCATCATTCCAGAGAATAGTCCCACTGCTCGGTTGTATCAGCCCGGCAAGAAGATTCAGGAGAGTGGATTTACCTGCACCATTCGGGCCGATGAGAGCCAGCGTATGCCCACAAGATGCGCTGAAGGAAATGGAACTCAGTGCCGTCACGTCTCCATAGCGAGCACAGAGTTGATGCGCAGAAAGAGTGTGACCACCATGGTGGTGATGGCCGCCGCCCCAACAGATATGTTCATGTTCGTCTACCATGTAAAGACAAAAACATCATGCATTTCTCCCTCAGCCCAGCATGTTTCACTGCGGGCCTCTTTGCCGATGGGTTCCAGCGTTATCGTAAAAGCCTGTGCACCGGTAGAAGCCTCCGACCAACAAACTTCAGCCTCCAGCTCAATGGTATTTTCCACGGGTAATTGCAGCAGCAGCTCTTGCGGGCTGAGCTCAGGGGACGAAAGTTCCGCAAGAGTCTTGCCCTGATAGCGGATTATGATATGCTGAGGCGTACCGCTGAAGCGCAGTGTGGCGTATACCGACTGAAGCGTCTCTTGGACATCTTGCTCAGTAGGCTGAGCCTCTCGTGATGGCGGCGCTGTCAGCCACAGCAGGGGTAAGCCGGCTGCGACAATGCCGACGGCGGTCAGAGACACTTTCAGTACAGGATTCATTCTCCCAGATATTCACAGATGGTATTCAGATTATACAGGAACATAGCCTCATAGCCGGGTGCTTCGGCATAGATGCCGTCCATCACCAGAGGTGCAGTGGGAATACCGAGTTGATCAGCAATAACTTGCAGCATGCGGGGGCTGGCATTCACTTCCGTGAAGATGCAACGGGCATTGCGGGCGCGCAAGTCAGCCAGCAGCGTGGCAAGCGTGGCGGGGTCGCCCTCGCTCTCGCGGGCAATACCCTGAATGGCGATGGGCTTCAGATTGAATGCAGCACAGAAATGACACATGGCGGCATGTCCGGTCACAAGACAGCGATTAGCCTGAGGTATGCGGCTGAGTCTGAGGCGCGCTGTGCGGGTAAGGGCGTCCATGGAGGCAGCATAGCGTGAGCGATTTGCTGTATAAACAGCAGCGTTAGCCGCATCAGCTTGCACAAGGGCCGCGAGTAAAGTACGGGAGGCTCGCTTCATATTCTCCGGTGTATTCCACCAGTGAGGGTCAGCAAAACGTGTACCCGGCACGCGTACATTCGGAACCTCAGCACCAAGCTCCAAGACAAATGTATCATCGGAAAGGCTTTCCCTCAGGTCTGCCAAGTATGGTTCTACCCCCTTGCCACAAGCAAGCAACAGACGTGCACCTGAAGCTTGCGCCAGACTCGTGGCACTCGGGGTGAAGGCGTGCAAATCGCCATTAGCGGGAAATAAATCCACGACTTCTACATGCTCGCCTCCCAATTTTGCTGCCATTTCGCTCAGTAGCGGATGCAGGCTGGCGATCTTTAACGGAGCACCCTGAACAAGAGTTATGCCCAGTACCATCATCAGCATGCAAAAAATCTTCTTCATGCGCAGCATTATAGCCCCGCACACACTCCGCGTCAATCCCCTATAAAGTCAATGGGCGAATTAGTTGTGTCTTACTTTTGCTTTCGCAATCTAGCCGGAAGGATGTGAAGATTCTCGCGATATTTGGCGATGGTTCGTCTGGCCACCGAAATACCCTCGGCCGCTAGCATCTCCTCAATGGCAGCATCACTGAGGGGCTGAGCAGGGTTTTCATTGGCGATAAGGGAACGTATTCTGGCCTGAACACCTCCGGCGGAAGCACCAGCGGCGGAGTCAGATTCAAGAGCAGCACTAAAGAAGCTGCGCAGCTCATAAACGCCATGAGAACACTTGAGGTATTTGCCACGCACCGCACGAGAAACGGTGGAAACGCTTATCCCAACATCATCCGCTATGCTTTCCATGCGAAGCGGAGCGAGCGCGGTGGGCCCATGGCGAAGGAACTCTTTCTGGCGCCTCACAATGGCCTGAGCCACGATTAGAATGGTCTGCTGACGTTCTGCTATGGCCCGAATGAACTCGCGGCCTTCACGAAAACAGCGGGAAAGATAGCTGCGAAGCTCAGCATTTTCCATCCGCTCGGCCATCATCTCGCGATACTCAGCGGATATGCCCAGCCGCGGCACATCCTCACCGGTGAGCTCCACGTGGTACTCATCACCATCTTGTAGAACTACAACATCCGGAGTGATGACACCAAGCTCAGCACGGGAAAAGCCGCTACCCGGGTCAGGATTAAGGCGGGCAATATGGCGGGCTGCAAGTGTAATGGCCTCTTCTTCCACATCCAGAGCGGCCGCGGCTTCAGCATAACGATGCTGCACTAAATCGGCCCAATGATTCTGAAGCAGTTTCATCGGAATCCCGGCCGTCTCCCCCTTACGCCGCAGCTGAAGCATGAGACTTTCCCGTAAATCTACGGCTCCCACACCAGCAGGCTCTAAATCCTGCACAGCCAGAAGAGCCTTGCGAAAGACTGAATCCGTTAATCCTAGTTCCTTCGCCACACGGGCAGGCTCCTCCGCGAAGAACCCATGGTGGTTCAAATACGGAATTATGGAAAGCGCCGCGGTTTCAATTCCGGAAGGCAGCGCACTACTGCGGATTTGTTCTTCCAGATGCTCAGCCAAAGTGGGCTGCTCGGTTAAGGTTTCCATGAAGCGCTGATGGCGCATGGTCCCTTCATGATTAAGCGGAAGAGAGGACAATTCATTCTCAGGGGGCGGCAGTTCTTCAAGAGCCGGGTTCGAGGACAAAGCCTGAGCGGTGAGCTCTGCCAGCTCTACCGTAGTAGCCTGCAGGGTACGCATGAACATCTGCACCGCGGCGTTTGCCACCATGCCCTGCTGCATACCCTGTGCCATTCCGGCGCTGCTCATGCGCTTGTCTTAGCAAATTTTATCGGCATTGACAAGAGTAAAGAACGTATGCGCCTCGGCGTAACATCACGCCGGTCAATCATTCTGCAGAAGGTCCATAGCATGAGCACGGGCATTTTCACCGCCGGTGCCAAGCATGCGCATGAGTTCTTCCACGCGAGCATCACCGGTCACCTTATTGAGACGGGAAACGGTTCGCTCACCACTTTGCACCTTGGAAATGAGGTAGTGATGGTTTGCTAATGCCGCCACCTGAGGGAAATGGGTGATAGAAATAACCTGATGGTCTGAACCCAGCTCACGCATCTTGCAGCCCACAGCACGAGCGATTTCACCGCCTACATTAGCGTCAATTTCATCAAAGACAAGCAAGGGTGTATCATCCCGGCTGGCCAGCGCACTTTTCAGCGCGAGCATCACACGTGCTAACTCACCGCTGGAAGCGATAAGGCGCAGGGCTTTGAGGGGTTCACCGGGGTTCGGCCCGAAGAGGAAATCCGTTTCCTCCGCTCCGTTCGGGCCGGGCTCCGCAAGCGGCTGAAGGCTCACCTCAAAGAGTGATTGGCGGAAGCCCAGCTGGCGAGCATGATGCAGGAAGAGCTCAGCTAAACGAGGAGCAGCCTTCCGGCGGGTGGCGGTTAGTGCAGCGGCAGCTGTCTTCAGCTCTTTCAGGCGAGCCTTTTCCTCAGCGGCTAACTCCTCCAGTTTTTCTTCTCGGTTTTCAATGGCACTGAGCTTTTCTCTACATTCCTCCAGATGTGTCTGAATAGCCTCAAAATCAGCTCCATATTTACGCTTCAACGTATCAAGGGTAGAGATACGCTCCTCCAGCCTAGCAAGCTCTGCGGGGTCACCACAGAGGGAATCTGCATAATCCTGCAAGTTCGCGGCTACGTCCTCCAGTTCTTCCACAATGGCGGGTAGGGGAGTAAGCCAGGCCGCAGTGGCTGCATCAAGACGCTCCAGCTCGCGGGCGCTGCGCACCAGCTGGCGCAGGCGAGGCAGTAGAGCATCATCTGCGCCATCTATCATATGAGCCATGGGCATGGCCGTATCGCGCAAGCGGCCGGCATTGCGAGCTCTCTTCCAGTTGTTCTCCAGCTCAGCGGCCTCCTCCGCAGTGAATGCAGCATTTTCAATTTCCTGCATCTGGTGACGAAGGAAATCCAGCTCGCGCTCATTGGCCATCTCACTGTCTAAAAGCTCTTTGTATGCGTGGCGTGCATCCAGCCATGCTCGATAGGCAGCATGATACTCCTTCAGAGTACTCTCATTTTCTGAAAATGCATCCAGTAGCTCCATCTGGCGCTCCTGAGAGGTGAGGGAACGGTGAGCCTCAGGATGGTGCATATCCACTAAGCCGCCGCCGATACGGCGCAGAAGGTTCAGCGTGACTGGCGTATTATTAATAAATTGCTTATTCCCGCTGGCTGTAATAACACGGCGAATGACAAGCATACCCTCCTCGCAGGGCGGTACTCCGGCGTCCTCCAGAATAAGGTCCGTCTGCAGCGTGTTGGAAAGATGGAAAACGGCCTCTATGCTGCACTGCGTTTCACCACTGCGGATGCGGCCTTTATCGGCTCGCTCGCCGAGCACCAGCGATATGCCGCCCATAATGACGGATTTGCCGGCACCGGTTTCGCCGGTAATGGAAAGAAAGCCGGATTCAGGCTCCCAAGTGAGTTCATCCACGAGGGCCAGATTGCGTATCTTTAACAGTGAGAGCATATTTTGCTTTGCGTTTGCGGGCGTATTATGGCATAATGTGGCCGCGAATTAAATAAAAATCTGATGATGAAGATACTTTTTCTGGGCAGCGGAACGTCTACGGGGGTGCCGGTTATCGGCTGTGATTGTGCTGTTTGCCGCTCCGAAAATCCTCGCAATAAGCGTCTCCGCGCCTCGGTACTCGTGAAATCTGAGTCTACCACCATCCTTGTGGACTCCTGTCCTGATTTGCGCCAACAAGCTCTCTGCCACAGCATTACAGCTATTGATGCCGTTATTTATACGCATGAACATCTGGACCACACCACCGGCTTCGATGACATGCGTGCCTTCTGCTGGCGCCGTACAGACCGTCTGCCGCTGTTCGCCGGCACGGACTGCCTTGCCCACCTGCGCCGCATGTTTGCATGGGCCTTCTCGGAAAAGAATACCTATCAGGGCTACATCCGCCCGGATGCGCATGACCACGCCGGAAGGCCTTTTATGGTGGGGGATATCGAAGTTATCCCTGTGCCTGTGCTCCATGCCACAGTAGAAACATACGGCTATGTTTTCCGCCACGCCGGTCGCTCCTTTGGCTATGTGCCGGACATTAAGGAACTGCCCGCAGCATCCCGTCCCTTACTGGCAGGTCTTGATGTGCTTGCCATGGACGGCCTCACCACCCAAGAGCACCACACCCACCTTTCTGTAGCAGATAACGTGGCTCTCATGCAAGAGCTTGCACCAAAGCAAGGGCTGCTTACTCACTGTGGCCACAAGGTGGATTATGAAGAAATATGCCGCAACCTTCCGGAGTTCATGACCTCTGCATACGATGGCTTGGAGATAGAAATCTGAGAAAGTTGTAGTAGATGTGTAGCTAATTCAGTTTATCAAAAAGCCCCGCAGCTCATCACTGCGGGGCTTTTTTTCGTGTACGACCGACGCGATATGCGCACTGCGGTGAAAGTCCGCGCGGAGCCGCGATGATGCGGAATCCCAGACCTGAAGAACAACTGCGGGGAGGTAACAAACCGTGGAAGAGGAAGTTCGAGGGGAAATCCCGACTGTACG
>JAFWZG010000084.1 GCA_017517385.1 Akkermansia sp. | reverse complement strand
TTCCCGCCAGCAGGAAAGACGCCGAGTTGTTCTGGAAAGCCTGTCGGTGAACAAAAGTAAGCCCGTCTTCGCCGGAAATTAGTCAATTTCCGGCTACGCCGAGGCGACTCCCCCTCCGAAACTCCGGGGAGTCGCGCAAGGATGCCGCGAGCTTCTGGCAAAGTGCCGGATTGCCCCGGAGCGCAAAAACACACTCCGTCTCCGCCAAGGCTTCGCCGAGACAGGTCCGTCTTCGCGTAGCCCTATTGGGCTCTTGCTACGCCGTGACAGGTTGCAAGGGTAGGATGGAGCCCCGGCCTGACAAGCGAACAGCCTAGGAGGAATCCTAGGCTGCAAGGTGGTGTTTTGTGAATTGGTTACAGTATTTTTTCAAAGCTGGTAGCTCATTCACAGGGGCTGCTCTACAGGATAATGAGTCTGGCTAAGTGTAGCCTCGCCTGTGGTGGGGTTGATAGTATAAGTCTCAAAGCGCAGAATCTTCATACCATTCTCATCCATGCCGAATCGCAGCAATTCCCGCCCTTGGCGAAACTGATACGGGATTTCGCTGCGGAGTATCTTGATGGTGTGGGATATATTCACACTGGGCGCGGGGGCAGCTAAGCGGTAGGTCTCTACCAGCAATTGCTTGCCATCGAAAGAAAGGGTGTAGTGAGTAATCTTGAAATGAGCGGAACCTCCTCGCGCGCGCACCGGGGGCGCATATTGTTCCATTACTACGGTATGATACGGCGAAACATGGGTAGGTCTGGGGGAGCGAGAGAATCTCGGAGCCTCCGCATCCGGGATAGGCAAGTCACTCAAATCGGTTTGTCTGACGCGGAACTCTGTTGTTGCTTGCGGGATATCAGCTGTGGCTATCTTCTCGTCCGGCTCAGTAGCGAAAACCTGCGGAGAAGCCAATGTCAACAAGGCTAGCACAGAACATACAAAAGGTCTCAGATTCATAGTATTTGGAAGATGGTTATTTGTTACGGTGTCATGTTGCCAGAATCCGGGAGGCTCTGCAAGCTGTTAGTGCGGAAAAGCGCAAAAACAGGCCCGCAAGCCTAGGATGCCCCGCCGGTGGAGCCCTTGGTCTGCCGGGGCTCCAGCCTACCCTGTCCGGCTTCGCATAGCCCTTTCTGGCTCTTGCTACGCCGTGACTGGCATTAAGTTTCCGCCGGCACTCGGGCGATTTCCTGCGGGGGATGGTCGAGCATATCGAGGGTTTTGGCGAGCAGCATGCGGGAGATGCCGTAGGTCATGCGGATGTCCGCAAGGGAGCGGAATTGCCCGGCGTGGAGCATTTGCTCCAGCCGGAGGGCATTGGCTATGCGAATGGCTCGTTTTGTCGCTTATGCTAATCCCACATAATCGGAAAAAAAGCTGAATTTTGTCAAAAAAACACACAAAACCTATAAAAATACTAGACAAAAGAAAAAATAACGGGTATATAAGAATCGTGCATCGCACGAGTGCATCATCAACGCAAGACAAAATGTAAACCTCAAACACGATAACCGATCATATGAGACCGCATCTTCCGAAACTTCTTTTAGCCGCCCTGTTGGCGGTATGTGCAGGCACCGGCAATACAGCTGCAGCTGTTGAGGCTAATGGTGCCGTATTTGCTGTAACGAGCGACAGTACCGTAACAGGGGATGTAAGCGTAACCGTGGACTCCGGCTCCACCGGCAACAACTGGGCGGCAGCCGTGGGTGTAACAGGCGCCGATGATCAGAATGTCCTCACCGCCCCCGGCAATGTTACCATGGAGTTTAGTGGTACCTTTACCGGCGGTGCTCCCAATGAGCAGGGGGGTGGTGGCACAACGGTATTCGGTATAGTAAATGCCGGCAGTGCCAATGGGGATGTCACCCTCAAATTCAATGCTGAGGATTAAGCTGCCGCCCTCCTTTTGACACGAATAAGCTATTTCTTCTTGTTTTTTTGTCCGGATGAGCGCAAATGTTTTATAGCATAATACAGTGTGGGCGGTCAATCCATTTTTTGCGCGATTTTGTAGCGTAGATGCTGCGTC
>JAFWZG010000012.1 GCA_017517385.1 Akkermansia sp. | reverse complement strand
CGTGGCGATAGTGGCTACCTTGTATGCTTCCTTCGCAAAGCCGCTCAGCCCGTCAGCCCCGATGTAGGTAGCTGCCTCATTTGTGGTCAAGCTATTCACTGAGAATGTACCGCTCAGGGTCAGCGTGCCGCTGTTGGTCAGTACTCCGCTCAGGGCAAAATTTTGACCTACCAGAGAGTTGTTACTACTCAAAGCAGCGGCCAGAGTACCTGCAGAGGCATTGATGGTGGCACCTGATATAGTGCCGCTCAGAGTGCCGCCTGTTAGAATAATGTTGCCTGTAGAAGTGTTCACTCCGGCATTGGTGTCTACCGTAAGTGTGCCGCCGGTCTGATTTATCGCCACGGTACCACTATACCCATTGTCGTTAGCTTTTTGCAGAATGGCTGAGGTTGTGGCACCATCTTCACCCGTCAGCAAGTATTCGCTCCAAGTGATACCGCCGCCAGTTGTAGCATAACCATCCGATCCAAGCGTCAGATTAAGCGAGCCATGCTTTACCCCTGTTCCTGCAGCTATGGTAAGATTGCCGCCACTAATAAGCTGTACCGTATATGCATCAGCCTGATAGAAACCGCTGGCTCCGCTCTGATTATTAACATCAATGCGTGTTGCATGCGTTGTATCCAGTTGCAGGGCAGAGGCATTGAAACTACCGCTGATGCTCACATTCCCGTTCAAGTTCAGAACACTTGACAGTTGGTATCCATCACCGGTTACAGCACCGCCTGTAATGCTTACTGTACCCAATGAGCCATTTTTCAGTGTCAGAGCAGTATCTGTAAGCTCGCCATTCAGTACGCCTCCATCCAGTACCACCGTGCCGCCCGTGGCTGTCACTGGCTTTGTTACAGCATCCACGGTCAGCGTACCTTGCTGCACGGTAATGGTGTTAAGCGCATCACCTGCATCGGCAATAATCCCGCTCACGCTGGCTTTATCATCGATGCCGTTGAGAAGGTAATGTGTATAGTCCACGTCGCCGCCATACCCGGCCTTGCCATTCGCTCCCAGTACCAAGATGCCGGTGGCATCCTTGTGGGTGATTGTCACGCCTCCATCAATGGTGTTACCTGTGCCAGCCGTTAGCTGAACCGACATCAGCGCAGACTGAGCAAAGCCACTCGTGCCGCTGTTGCCATTCACATCTACGAATGTGGCGGCTTGCTCCTCTACCAAGGAAAGAGCATCTGCCTTGATAGTGCCGCTGAGTACTAACGTGCCGTTGTTGGCAATTACAGCATCAAGTGCAAAGTTGCCGATACCTTCCAGCGTGTTACTACCGGTCAGCGTGGCTGCAATACTGCCACCCGAGGCCTTGATATCCACCCCGTTTACGGTGCTGCCAATGCCTATGCTGCCACCATCCTCCAGCAAGATGATACCATCAGTCGCAGAAAGCATATCCGAAACATCTGCATCCACCGTCAGCATACCACCCTGCATTCGGATACTTGCCAGTTCGGAGCCGGCTGCAGTCATGATATCCTGCACACCCGCCACACCGGTTCCGGTCAGCAGGTATTCATCATAGTGAATCTCACCACCGCCGATAGCGCGGCCATCGCTACCCAGCACCAAGGAACCGGTAGCAGATTCGTGAGATACCGCGGCACCGGCATTCACTGTGGTGCCGCCATTGACAATCTGCACCCATTCGAGCGCATCCTTGGCAAAACCGCTCGCTCCGCTGTTGCCGTTCACATCCACACGGGTAGCGGCCACCATATTCAGGTTACCCTGAGCTTCAATCGCGCCGCTGATGCTCAGTGTACCGCTATTGCTGATGGCCTGCCCCAGCGCCAATTTCACCCCGGAATCAATAACCAGACTGCTGATGCCGCTGGTAACCAGCTGGCCCGCTCCAAGAGCATTGGCATGCGCCAGCGTTAAGTTGCCACCACTCAGCATCACGCCACCGGTATGGCTGTTATTGCCACTCAGGGTCACCGTGCCGCTCGCTACCACACCGGTGCTTCCGCTCAGCGTTGCCGCAATTTCACCCGCCTGCGCCAGCAGCATACCTCCACTCATGGTGCCGCCAAGCTCCACATCACGAGTCACCGTCACCGTGCCCGCCGTTGCAGAAAGCGCATCAGTCGCAGCATCCACCAGCAGAGTACCGCCGCTCATCTCAATGGAGGAGAGCGTACTATCTGTGGGCACATCCTTCAGTATCTCACTCACCGATACGGCGTGACTTCCCGACACCACATATTTTGTGAAATCCGTGGCAGCACCGGCCATAGCAAGCCCATTCTCCCCCAGCACTAGGGTAAGCCCCGTGGGCAGGCCGCTATGTATCAGCTCTGCGCCGCTGCCCAGCACCTTGCCACCGTTTACCACCTGCAGGGTATAGCCTTCGGCACGGGTAAAGCCGCTTTCCCCGGCGTTGCCGTTCACATCGATTAGCGTGGCATCAAGCTTCGTCAGATTGCCAATGCCACTCACATCCACCTTGCCGCTCAGCGTCAGAATACCCGAAGCGGCATTGCAGATGGCTGATTTCAGCGTCAGCAAGCCGTCGTCCTGCACCAGAATGCTACTGGTTCCAGCCGTTGTCAGGGCATTTGAGATGCCCTCGGCTGTTATTTCGAGTGTGGCATTTGTCAGATTTACATCACCACTACCCAAAGCCGTAGCGCTGCCTGCTACTACGGTGCCACCCAGAATCTGCGTGCCGCCTGTGTAATCGTTTTCGGTGTTGATTATCAACGTGCCCTTACCCTTCTTGGTAAGGCTCATGCCGCCTGTCAGCTTGCCACCTTCGGTCGCATCCGCATTCCATGTGTAGTCCTCGGCACTATTCACCAGCACGCTGCTCGGTGCTATATCCCCCACCAATGTCACCGTACCGGCCCCCTCATCTCCAAACACCACCTGCACACCATCGACATAAGCATAATCCACCTCATCCTGTTCCCAGTTCAGAGATGTGCTATTCCACATGCCATTCTGTGCTTCGTTCGTCCATGTGGCAATCAATAGCGAGGGCGGCGTGGTGCTGCCGCCATCTCCCGTACCGGGCGTTCCGTTGTAATTCAGATAAAGCGTGTTATCTTTCCACTCCAAATCATCAAAATTCACCACATAACCATCCAGACCATTTACCGTCACGTTGCTAGATGTCCAGAGAGATTCATCGGCAATGGAAGTTACCGTCATCAGCTTGTATAGACCAGCCTCGGCTTCTGTATCATTGAAAGAGATGTTCAGTGTTAATGCTCCTTCCTGCTCTAAGGCTGCATTTAATCGCAAAACAGAAAAAACATCATTGTTTTCTGATACATGAAAAGTTAAAATGCTATTAGCGCAGAATGTTGCTGTTGCAGCAGTTAAAGCATTGCTACCCATTGCCTCCAATTTAGTACCACTCTGACTTACGAAGCTGTATGTCGATAAATTTACATTACCATCTTCTAATAGAAGTGTTGGGGTGGATACTCCGGATACAGAAGTATGTAAGGTCATATCTTGCCCAGCAAATATGGCTTGGCTTTTTATAATCAGACGACCATCATAGAGATTTGTGGTAGCATTAACGGTTGATGTTCTCGATTGAAGAATTTCATTTGCATACCCCTCGCGTCCGGCAACAGCAGCTAAACGCGCCTCTACATATTCACCAGAGAATACTACATCGCCTGTTTGAGATATTAATTGATTTCCTGAGGCATACTGGACATTCAGCTCTACAATGCCGTTGGAATATATAGGATCTCTAAACTCTATGATACCATCTGTTGGTGCTGATAAAGTCAATTTTCCGGAATCCGAATTCAGGTAAATTGATTGCAATTTGTAATAACTATTTGATTGGGCAGCTTTATAATTAAATATATAAACATAATTACCATTAAAACTAACATCAGAGTTATTTTGAATTGATATATCATCAACGAATATTGCTCCACCTCGCCCCCAAATACCATCGTTACTCCAACATTGCCCAGATGCGTCTGCAATTGCACTATTACCAACGAAAGATACATTTGTGTTTTCTCGGATATGAACATTCATTGAATATATAGCTCCGCCATACGAAACTATAGTTTTGCCCCTGTTACCTCCAATTTCGTCAACTCTTGCATATGCCTGATTACGTAAGAACTGCACATCTGAGTTTTCTCTGATTATAATTTCGGTATTACCATACAATGCACCGCCATATGCTTGAGCTGTGTTCGCCATTGAAGTATTTTTGCTATATGCACTAGCAATATTATCTTCAAAGGAAATTCGATCATTGCCGAAAATTTCCATATTGTTCGCCCAAAAAGCGCCTCCTTTTGCAGTTAGCCGTTTCGTGGCGGCTAGATAATAATATGTATCTGCCTCTGCCGTATTATTCTTTACATGAACTGTGAAGTTATCAATCAAATTAATTTCATTTGAATATATGGCACCACCAAAAGCCTCATCATACGAACCAGATGCAGTTCCTGAATATGAGCGGGCTTCGTTCTTATTAAACAAAACATCATATGCATTTGAAAATAGCACGTTCCCGTTTGAATAAACAGCTCCACCCGCGGACGTCTGTTTCGATGAGCCATATTTATACACATTAGCATTTACGAAATTCCCAGTAAAAATAACTGAATTAAAGCTATCAAAAGCTAGCGTCTGCCCTGAGGAAAGATTAAATAGTTGCTCTGTTGAGCCCAAGATGCTTACATCAACTAGAGATGAAGCGTCATCACTTATAAATAACCACGAAGAATCTGATTTGCTCTTTAGGGCTATTGTTAAATTTTCCACAGAAATATCATTAGCTAGGCGGAACGCAACATTAGAACCGATATGTCCTAAAATATCACCGGTTCTGGTAGCTGTTACTTCTGTGTCATATTTATCAGGAATTACTATTTCTGAGGGTGCAACATAAGCAGCGTAAAGGCTCATGGAAGTCAAGCTCATCAGTAACATGATAGCTCGGTATAGACAGACAGGAAGATGAAGTTTCATGGTAGATTAAGATTAGAATTGTTTATTAAACCAAGAGTTCAGTAGTTCTCGGGCTTCTGAATCACCGAGATTTTCCATTAAATCTGTTAATTGAGAAAGAGCGTGACGCAAAGTAGATTTGAGGTCTTTATTTCCTGTTGTTCTTCTGTTATACTCAAGCTCTTGCCCCAAATGCGGCAATTCCTCCGGAAGGTCACTGAAAACAAAGTAATGATATGACCAACCCTCCTTATCAGAATCCAATTGGAGCGCAATGTTGATGGTTTGAGGTTCAGAAAAGCTATCTCTATCATCTATCCGAATGATAGAGAAACTATAATCACCCTTGTTACTAATCGGCTCCTTTATCCTATACTTTATATGATTCATTAGAGAGACGAGATATGTGAATAATAAGCTGCCAGCGCATTACTTCTTAGCAGCCAGCAGCTTGCCTGCCGTGGCAGCCAGCGAAGAAGTGGTATACATTACAGGCAGAAGCATAGGGATAAGTTGAGCGAGGATTGCATCCTTACTTTGTGCGCAGTGAGCTTCAAGCGTGGACAAAATTAGCTGCAGCTTCTTCTTGGCTAGAGCACGTGGTTTATCCTTCTTGCAGTCGTGATACTCTGCGGATTGTGTATAGGCCGCAATATCCGTAAAAAAACGGTCGCGGATAAATGAAGTAACATCCGGGCTCGGGTTCTCGAGGGCTTCCACAAGTGCAACTTCGGGAGTAACACCGAGGTTATAAGCTACGCCGGGGAATTGAGCCAGCGTTTTTAGTTTTCGTTCTGCTGTGTCTTCAGAATCTTCTGACTCGGGGGCGAACACATCGGCATCGAGCACTGCGCGCACGAACGAGCCGGAGAAGAGCATTTTCTGTGAGTTCTGCACGAACTGCAGCGTCTGCTTCCAACCGGCGATGGGAATAATACGGTATTGAAGCCGTCGTAGATGCTCCCGGGGCTGTGCAGCAATGTGTTGGCGCAGTAACTCACGCAGGATGAGTTGAGCCATGTCGTCCTCCACGCAAAAGATGAAATCGGGAGCGTTGTTATCCAGTTCATCGATGAAACCCATAGCGTAGGCCGGGTAACAGGGATTCACAATGCTCATACAACCTTTGCGGGAATCATCATCACTGAGCAACATGATATTAGCCGGACGGGTAGCGCGAATCATGGTCGTGGAGTGAGTGGAGACAAAAACGGTGAGCTGCTTCTCGCTGCTCATGCGCCGAAGGTAGTCAAGCAAACGCAGTTGTACGGTGGGGTGCAGCGCCAGCTCGGCTTCATCCAACAGAATTAAAGATTGTTCTTCGGCTTTCACCAGTTTTTCGACCAAGCGAATAATGGCAAGCTCGCCGGTACTGAAACGCTTTTCAGAGTAGTAATTATTTTTTCCCTCCTTAATAATGTAAAAGAATGTACTGTTCTTCCCTTTTCCGTTGGGAATTTTGAGCCGTTCAAGCGCAGAGAACTTATTGGTATCGAAAATATCGTTGAGGGCTTGTTTCACCTCATCATCAGCCTTTACATATTGCCCCTGACGAATTTCTTCCTGGGTCACGGAAAGGCGTGTGGCATCTGCCTTAATGAACGATGCAGAGCGAAAGCCGAATGAGGCCAGAATATCCTTATTAGCCTTAGGTTGTGAAACCCAACGCTGCTCACGTTTGCGGAAAGTCACACTTCGTTTATCGGAACCGGTGTAAGTGATGGCGGCATCCTCATAGCGGTCGATACAGTCGTGCTCCGCTGCAACGCGAAAACCGTTAAAGAAAGCATTACCTTCGCAGATGCGATGCAGGCAAGTGAGAATTGTGGTCTTTCCTGCACCGTTCCCGCCAACCAAGAGATATACACCGGCCTTGGATGGCATAGAGAACGTGAGGTTTTTGATACGCTTGGTATTTTTAATCGTGATGGTGAGATTCATGATAACAATTTTCTTTGTTCACTCTACGCTTTCAGAAACCGTAAGAAAGAGTATTCTATCTTTTCATTATAAACCAGTAAAAATTATAGATGCACAATGACTGCAATCGACCGTTGGCGTGAAAGATTTATTTTGCATCAATACATAAATTGTGCTTGACTTACGGTTTCTGAAACCGGTTGACATATGAAGACGATACAGGTAACAATAACAGAAGAAGAACTGGCGGCGTTGGTAGTGCTGAAACAAACGGGGGTGAATGTATTGGAAGCCGCGCAGGTGGCGGGAGTGGCGCTGAGGGCGGGTCGTGGCAGGGTGAGGAGGGCGCTGCGGTGTATAACTGCGGGTGAGGCAGAACTGCGGCGGCAGGAGAAAACGGTGAGTTTTGAAAAAGCCGTAGAGGCAGCGATGGAAGCACGGCGCGAACGGAGGCGCCGCACGCAGACTGATTTCCGCTATTTTACCCGCCGATTCATGAAGCGCTGCAAGGGCTTGGCCGAGCGTCGCGTGCGTGCCATCACCGCACCGGAATGCGCCCGGTACATCGAGCAAGCCTTCGACACCCCGCGGCAGCGGCAGAAGGCGCGCTTGATACTCAGCGGCGTGTTCAGCACCGCGATGAAACGCGGCTGGTGCAGTGAAAACCCCGTGGCAAAAGTGGAAGCAGTGAAGGTGCGTGAAGAGCGTATCGAGATATTAAAGCCGCAGGAAATCAATGACTTGCTGACAGCTGCAAAGAACTACAAGGGCGGCATGTGCTTAGCCGCCGTGGGGATGATGCTTTATGCCGGCATACGCCCGCATGAAGTCGCGCGCCTCAGCCGGGAACACATCAACCTGCAAGAGCGAACCATCAGCATATTACCCCAACACAGCAAAACCGGCGGTGCCAGACTCGTCACCATCCATCCGCCGCTGGCCAAATTACTGCGTATCCATTGTCCTGATGGGAAAATATGTCCGCCGCAATGGCCACGCCACTGGCGCGCGTTGCGTCGCCTCGCCGGCTTTCGCCGCTGGGTACCAGATGTCCTTCGCCATACTTTTGCCGGGTACCACTTGCGCCACTTCCGCAGCTATAGTGCTCTGCAGTATGAAATGGGGCACCGCGACAGCAACCTATTGCGCACGCGCTATGTGAGCATGGGGCGGGTGGGGGACGCCGCGGCCTTTTGGCAGGCGGTGGGTGATATCTGCTGATATTCGCGTTTTCTGTAGTTGTCTGAATGACGAAACCGAGCATAACCGACTTTCTCCTTTAGTTCTCAGAAGACTACTCGGGCCGCGGTAAATCTGCAACAACTTCGTTTTGTTTGGCGTCCGTTTGCACCCTAAACCGATGTATAGCAAGCAAAAAGCCCGCGAGCAGTCGGTCTCGGCGTTATCCTGAGAAGCCGGAACCGAGCCTAGCCCCGAGCCCCGGTGAGGGGCGGAATAAGGTAGCCCGGTGGTGGAGCCTCGCAAGAGGCGGAACCCCGGGAAGCGAACCAAAAACAAACACGAACCCCGTCAGGGGTGGCATAAAGCGGGGCGATAAATTGTTGCGTTTTTATTCACTAGCCCCGGCCCCGGTTGACAAAAGCCCATTTTTTCAAGAAAAAGGAGGTATTCATCATAAGCTGATACTATTTTATGATGTTCCTTTTGATTCAAAAAATT
>JAFWZG010000083.1 GCA_017517385.1 Akkermansia sp. | reverse complement strand
TATTTGATATGGGACAGCAGGAACCGCCGAGAGATTCTCCCCCCCTAATTCCTAAACCTTTTTTCAAAGAAAATCATCCATACATCCAGCAATCATGCGCCATAGAGGCTCGTTATCGAGCCTCTATGGGATGGCAATGAAAAAAAATCAGTTAAGGCTTGCCAAAAGGAGGCCGGAGTGCTAGCATGCGTGCTCGCTGTTATGGTACTTTCTCTGAAAACCTTACTGTATGTAGGCTGTGGTTGCTTTGTGGGCGGTGTGCTGCGCTACCTGACGGGGTGGTATATTTGCCACAGGTGGGGCATCACGATGCCGGGCATGCCGTGGCATACGCTGATTATCAATTTTGTGGGCTGCCTGTTTATGGGCTTATTCTGCGGGCTGGCAGCTGGCGGGCTCATCACCTGCCCTAACTTGCGGCTGGCAGTTACAGCGGGGCTGTGTGGAGGGTATTCCACCTTGGCGGCCTTTGCGTTTGAGAACACGCAGTTGTTACGCGAAGGAGCTTATTTAACCACATCAGCCTATGTTGTGCTAACGATGGTGGGAAGCCTGATTTTCTTCCTGCTGGGAAACAGCTCGGCAAATATGATTCTGAGGGGTTAAGCTCAGGAGTGAGCATCCCACCAAAAAAAGAAAGGCTCCTGCACGCATGTGGCGCACGGGAGCCTTCTTTTTAATCCTTAAATCAGCTTATGGACGCGGAGCGTAAATCTTCATCTCAGCCACGCTGGAGGCATTGCCGTCCAAAGCTGCGGTGGAGAAGAAGCGAATGTAACGAGCTCGCACAGGATCAAAGGAGATAATCTGCTCCACGGGGTTAGCGCGAAGGTTACCGAACTCACCCTCAGAGACGTTCTTCCAAGTGCTACCATCGGTGCTGACTTCTAAGCGATAGCGAGAAGTCATTCCCTGAGTGGTACCATCCTGACGGGGGAGATAGGAGAAGCCGTTGATAGTTTGCTCTCTCTTCATATCCACCACGAAGTGGGAGGGCACGCGGCCGGATTGCCACATGGTATCCGGCTTGCCATCAAAGGCCAGCGAGGCATAGTTTGCTGCATAGCCCTTGAACGTCCACCCCTGGCTGTTCAGCACCACATCACCCTCCTCCGTGGCGGCTACAGGCTCGGGCTCAGAATCCGTGGCTAAAGGCATGCGCAGCAGAGAGAACTCCGAGATGCAGGGGCAAGCCTTAGAACGCGTGATAGTGAGGCGAAGGCGGTTCGTGGTGACGGGAGAGTCCAGCCAGCGAAGCACCTGATTACCGATGGTGTGCCCCTTCCCGCCGCGCAAATTAAACTGCGTTTCCACCTCACCGGGATTGCCGGGGTGGACGATGGTAATCCATTCACCATCCACGAAGGCCTCCACCTTAAAGGCTTCCACGCGCTGTCCAAGGCGAATTTGCTCGCGCAGGCGCACCACATCAAAGGTAGCGGGCTCGCGGAGAGTTATCTCGGCTGAGGGGGTGGCGGTACCATCGTTCGGGCACCAGTAGCTCTCAATGTCGCCGTCCGTGAGGTTGGCAGCCGAATAACGGGCGCCACGCTCCTCAGAGGCGGTGGCAGAGGCACCGCGGGCATAGTCCGTGGCCAACAGGCGACGGCGCATATTACCGAAAGCCTCCAGAGAGGCCACATCCGCAGGATCCAAGCGACCGTCACGATTCGGAGCCAAATTCAGGATGAGGTTTGCGCCACGTCCCACGCTGCTGAGGTAAACCTCCATGAGGTGTTCGGGGGTCTTCACTTGAGAGCCCTGCCCCGGGTGCCAGAACCAGCCACGACGATTGATGGGGGTATCACCTTCAAGAGAGAGCCATCTGTTACCTTGGACATTCCAAAGGGGGTATCTCACGAAACCTTTTTCGGAGCCGCCCCAAGTCACATCACCACGGCCGGCAGCGCCCCAGATGATGCAGTTGGGCTGCAGTCTGCGGATGAGGCGCACCACGTGCTGATAGTTGTAGTAGTTATCAGCGTTACCGATGTTGCGGTGGCAGCGGGCGCCGCCATAGAAACCATCACCGCCCATGGCGCCGTCAAACCAGATTTCAAAGATGGGGCCGTACTTAGTGAGAAGCTCCGTAATCTGCTTGTAATAAACACGCAGATATCCTTCACGACCGTACTCTGCACAGTTACGATCCCAAGGGGAAAGATAGGTACCGAAGGGAAAATCATGGCGGTCACATGCGCGGGCAAACTCGCGCACCACGTCACCGCGCCCGTTACGCCAAGGCGAGCGGCGGATGTTGTGATCCGTAGATTGAGTGGGCCAAGTGCAGAAGCCATCGTGATGCTTGGCGGTGTAAATCATGCCGTTCATACCGGCATTTTTGAAGGTGAGCACGATAGACTCCGCATCAAAAGAAGAAGGATTGAAAAGCGTGGGAGATTCATCGCCATAGCCCCACTCTCTGTTCGTATACGTATTCAAGCCAAAGTGGACGAACGCGTACCACTCCATACGCAACCAATTAACCTGCTGTTCCGTAGGAAGCGGACCGTACGGTGCTGGAGCGCTCGCAGCACTCACAACACCTGTACCCAGACAAAGTGCGGACAGTATAATTCTTCTAAACATGGTACTAAACTAGCAAAAATCCACCGTAAGCTCAAGAAAAAAAACGGGCACCCCCCATACGAGTCCCAAAGATTTGGGACTCGTTAATTTACGAATTACAATTTACGAATTACGAATTAAAAGTAAGCGGCTTACGCCGGATTTTGGATAACTGAACGCTTACCGCCGATGGTCAAATTCGTGATACTCCTGCGCAGAAATGAAAGCAGAATACGCTGATTATATGTCTTTGGTGCCCTTTTTCTGTAATCTTTGGGACACATGTGCACCCCACCTGCCCTGTAACGAGCGGATGGGGTGCTGTTTTGTATGACTTTATGAGTTCTGAGGAATTACTCCTGCGGAGTTTCTTCAGCGGCGGAGCCTTCCTCGCCCTCCACGAGCTCAGAGGCGTCCTCTTCATCCTCATCAGGGATAACAAGGGTGATTTCCTGAATAGCCTCCTTACCATTGAGCGTAATGAGCTTCACGCCCTGAGTGGCACGGCCGGTCTCACGGATAGAATCCACCTTCATGCGTACGGACTGACCGCCGGAGGTCATAATCATGAGCTCATCAGCATTCGTAACCGTGGTAGCGGAAACGACAAGGCCCGTCTTATCCGTGCAATTCATGGTCTTAATACCAATGCCGCCACGGCTCTGCAGGCGATACTCACCAAAGCGAGTGCGCTTGCCAAGGCCGTTCTCGGAAACCACGAGCAGCGAGTGGGCGGCGGGTGCGCCATCGGTCGGGGATTCGGTCTCAGCGGATACGTCAGCGGCGGCGTCTTCAGCTACGACAGATGTCTCACCCTCAGGCACCACGGCCATGGCGACCACGTAGTCACCCTCGCGCAGCTTAATACCACGCACACCGATGGTGTTACGGCCCTGAGTACGCATATCGCTCTCATTGAAGCGGATACTCATACCATTGTGAGTGACGATGATGACATCCTGCTCGCCGGTAGTAAGCACGGCGTTCACGAGGGAGTTACCCTCCTCAAGGTTGATGGCGATAATGCCGGCCTTGCGGTAGTTCACGAAATCATTCAGGGCGGTCTTCTTCACCGTACCATCCTTTGTGGCGAACACCACATTGCCGGAGCCCTCAGCGAAGGTAATGTCCTTACCATCCTCACTCACCTTGCGCTCCAAACGCAGAATCGCAGCGATACGCTCTTCTGCCTGCATATCCAGCAGGTTCTTAATGGAACGGCCCTGAGCACTGCGAGCAGCCTCGTCAATCTCGTACACGCGTTCCACGTACACACGGCCAGTGTTCGTGAAGAACATGATGTAGTCATGATTCTGAGCGGCGAACAGGTGCTCCACGTAATCGTTGGCATCCTTCTTGCTCTTGGTGGTAGCGGCCTTGATGCCCTTGCCGCCGCGAGCCTGCAGACGGTACTCGTCAGAGTTCGTGCGCTTGATGTAACCACTGTGAGAGATGGTCACAATCATGGAGTCATTCGGAATGAGGTCCTCAATGGCCATATCACCCTCAAAGGGAATGATGTGGGTCATACGCGGGGTGGCATACTTCTCCTTGATGGTGCGGAGCTCATCCTTCACGATGCCGAGCACGCGAGCCTCATTAGCGAGGATATCAAGATAATCCTCGATAACTTCCAGCAGCTTCTTATACTCATCAGAAATCTTATCATTCTCAAGAGCCGTGAGCTGGTAGAGGCGCAGGTCCAGAATGGCGTTCACCTGACGCTCCGTAAAGACGTAAGAATCCCCCTGCACGGAAGGCTGGCTGTGAATGAGGATGCCGAGCCCCTTAGCCAACTCCACGGGGAAGCGGAAGGCCATCAGTTTGTTGCGGGCCTCCTCGCGGTTGCGGGACTCGCGGATGATGCGGATGAACTCATCCAGATTAGCCAAAGCGATAAGGTAAGCCTCCAACACCTCTGCGCGGTCCTCAGCCTTGCGCAGCAAGAACTTCGTGCGGCGAATCACCACTTCACGGCGGTGCTCCACGTAGAAGTTAATGGCATCCTTCATGGTGAGCACCTTGGGGCGCCCTTCATGAATGGCCAGCATGTTCACGGCAAAGGAAGTATCAAGGCTGGTGAGCTTGTAAAGCTGATTGATAACCACCTGCGGGCGGGCATCACGCTTCAGCTCGATTTCGATGTAATCCGTCAGGTCTCGCATGCCGGCGATATCAGTAATCACCTTATCACGCACAAGCTCAGCGATTCGCTCCTGTAGCACGGCACGGTTCACACCGTAGGGCACATCAGAGATGTGGATGAACTCACGGCCATTCTCGTTTGACACCACCTCCATCTTACCACGCATGCGCACGCTGCCGCGGCCGGTGCGGAAGTAACTGTCAATCCCCTTGTACCCGAGGATGTAACCTCCGGTGGGGAAATCCGGGCCCTTGATGTAGGCACGCAGGGCTTCACTGGTGATGAGAGGGTTATCGATAAAGGCGCAGATACCGTCCACCACCTCACCGAGGTTATGCGGAGCCATATTCGTGGCCATACCCACGGCAATACCCGTGCCACCGTTCACCAGCAGGTTCGGGAAGGCGGAGGGGAATACCACGGGCTCCGTGAGGCGGTTGTCATAGTTCGGCTGGAAGTCCACAGTGTCCTTATCCAGATCATCCATGAGCGCCACACCCAGATGGCTAAGCTTAGCCTCCGTGTATCGCATGGCGGCGGGAGGGTCACCTTCAGGTGTACCGAAGTTACCCTGCCCCTGCACCAGCACATCACGCATATTCCAAGGCTGAGCCATTGTTACAAGCGTGCCATAGGCGGACTGGTCACCATGGGGGTGATAGTTACCAATGGTGTCACCCACGATTTTACCGCACTTGATGGTACCCTTGGTGGGTACGAGGCCCAGCTCATGCATGGCATAGAGCACGCGGCGCTGAGAGGGCTTCAGGCCATCGCGGGCATCCGGCAGAGCACGGGAGATGATAACGGACATGGAGTAGTCCAGGAAGCTGCGAGAGACCTCCTCTGCCACGTCCACCGGGCGAATTCTTGTTTCACTCATAATTCAGGAAAAATCGGTTAGGGGTTACACGTCGAGGTTACGTACATTGAGGGCGTTATCCTCGATGAAACGGCGGCGGGGCTCCACAAGGTCACCCATGAGGATGGTGAACATCTTATCTGCCTGCACGGCATTATCATCATCCAGACGCACGCGCAGCAGCTCGCGCTTCTCGGGGTCCATGGTCGTGGCGTACAAGTCCTTGGCGTCCATTTCACCAAGACCTTTGAATCGTGTGATTGTCACGCTGCGACCACCGATTTCCAGCACCTTGGCAAGGATATCACCCACAAAGTTCACGGGCGTCACGATGTTACGAGAGCTTTCCACCAGTTCGTACACGGGAGCGTCATCAGACAGCAGGCGGTCAGACTCAATACCAAGCTCCTGCAGGCGAGAAAGCACGCGGTTAATGGCTTTAGCCTCATGCAGCTCGTGCAACAGAGCACGGCGGCTGGGGCCTTCGCGAACAGGCAGAGGGTTGGCTGCAAGCTCCTCCTCTGTGGGCTCGCCGAAGAGGAAGAGATCGCGGTTCTCATCAGAGAAAGCAGAGAGGTCTTCCATATTGCGGAAGTATACCACCTCTTCATCATTACCGCAGCGCACCTTCACCAGATACTGCGGGAAGTTACCCTCGGCATCACGATGGCGCAGCAGGTCCTTGAAGTCGCCGCCATGCTGAGCCACACTGCCCTCATACTTCTGGAGATTGATGAGCGTCTCAAGAATGGCCATGAGGGAGTCCGCGTCAAACTCTCTGCTCTTGTCCGGAGTGCGCAGCACCACATCACCGGCACCGAGGGAGATAAGCTTGCGGTTGAGAGATACCTCATCCTGCACGTACTGCTCCACCTTGCGGTGAATCACGCGGTACAGCGGAGGCTGGGCGATGTACAGGTAACCGGCACGCACCAGCTGGGGCATGTGGCGGCAGAAAAGAGTGAGCAGAAGGGTGCAGATGTGAGAGCCGTCCACGTCAGCATCAGCCATCAGAATAATTTTGTGGTAACGCACCTTGTTGATATCGAAGGAGCCTTCCCCCTCACCATCACCAATACCGGCACCGATAGCCGTGATGATATTCTGAATCGTCTCGCTGCCCAGAGCCTTGTCCAAGCGGGCTTTTTCCACGTTCAGAATCTTACCGCGCAAGGGCAGAATAGCCTGTGTACGGCGGTCACGACCCATCTTAGCGGAACCACCTGCGGAGTCACCCTCCACAATGAAGAGCTCGCTGAGCTTGGGATCGCGGCAGGAGCAGTCCGCCAGCTTACCGGGCAGACCACCGCCCACGGTCATGGCGCTCTTACGCACACTTTCACGGGCCTTACGGGCAGCCTCTCGGGCGCGGGAGGCGATAAGGCAGCGATCGATGATGGTCTTAGCCACCTGAGGATTCTCCTCAAAGAACTCCTTGAGCTCCTCGTACACCACGCTGCTCACCACACCTTCGATTTCTGTGTTCACGAGCTTGTCCTTCGTCTGGGAGGAGAAGCGCGGGTTGGGCATCTTCACGGAGATAACGGCCACCAAGCCTTCGCGCACGTCATCGCCGTTCAAGCTGGGATCCTTATCCTTAAGGAGGTTATTGCTCTTGGCGTAGTTATTAATGGCGCGGGTCAGCGAGCTGCGGAAACCGGAAAGGTGCGTACCGCCGTCCGCATTGAAAATGGAGTTGGCGTAGCACTGAATCTGGTAGCGGTCACTATCATTGTACTGCATGACCACGTCCACAATCACGTCGTCCTCCATGGTCTTGCCGTCGTACTCCACCTCGATGTGGCGTACACCGCTCATGGCGATAGGCTCCAGAGTAATGAGAGTCTTGTTCTCACCGAGCTGCTTCACGAACTCGCGAATACCATCAGCATAGTAGAACGTTTCGGTGCGTTCCTGACCGGTGCGCTCGTCCACCAGTTCAATGACGAGGCCGGGGTTCAGGAAGGCCAGCTCGCGCAGGCGGCGGCCCAGCAAATCAAACTTGAATTCCGTGGTATCAGTGAAGATGGTCGGGTCCGGCAGGAAAGTGATGGCCGTACCGGTCTGCCCTTCCGGGCAAGTACCCACCACATGCAGCTTCTCCGTGGTCTTACCACGCTCAAAGGTAATGACGTGGCGCTTGCCGTCGCGGCGCACCTCGGCCTTGAAGAAATCGGAAAGAGCGTTCACACACTTGGCACCCACACCGTGCAGACCACCGGAGTACTTATAGGCGCCCTGCCCGAACTTACCACCGGCGTGCAGGTTGGTGAGCACCAGCTCCACGGCAGGAATACCGAACTTCGGGTGCATGTCAACGGGAATACCACGACCGTTGTCAATCACGGAAATCGTGCCGCCCTCGTGAATCTGAATGATAATCTTGGTGCAGTAGCCGGCCAGGTGCTCGTCAATCGAGTTATCCAGCACCTCAAATACGCAGTGGTGCAGGCCGCGCTCATCAGGATCGCCTATGTACATGCCGGGGCGCTTACGGACGGCTTCAAGGCCCTCCAGCTTATCAATCTGCGCCGCGCCGTACTCTTGCTGTGCTCCGGTCGTGACTACCGTCTCGGTGTCCTCAGGAGCAGTGGTGTTTTCAGTCATACGGCGGCCATTATACGCGCGTATACGCGCGCGTCAAATATATAATATGTCATTATGCCGAAAAACACGCAAGAATACACCAGCAGCGCGTCATGTACGCTTTCCCTATACCTTTCGCACACTCCACCTGATACGCGTTTACAGAGGCAAATAAAGCGCATTACAGACAATTCACAACATACGTCTAGAACAGAGTGTCTCCACAAAGGAACTTCCGGAGAGCCCCCTAAGTGACCTTTAAGCAGCCCCCACAAGAATCGACAGACACCATTTCACGAAAATAACACATTCTTTTTCCCTCTTCCATCTAGGCATACATGTTACAAAAAAGAAAAACTCTTGCATAACGCCAACTGATAAGCTATACTCAACACACAAGAAGACATGAATAACGAACTCATCGACAAAATTCGCCACTATGTCGTATCTCATATCAGTGAGTTTCACGAAGCGAGGGTGAACAATCTCAACAAGCTGAAGCTAAAAAAGGTTCTCGCTCACAAAAACCCCTACCTTTTCCGAGCGAAAGACACAGAGACAGCCGAAAGCATTGTTCGAACAATTGTTGATGCATTCCTGAGTTCCGGAGAAGAAACTATTTTTGGAGACTGGCTAGAAGGGCTTGCTATATATGTATGTCAACAAGTATACGGCGGCACAAAATCCAGTGCCAAAGGCATAGATTTGGAATTCGACAAAGACGGATGCCATTACTTGGTTGCCATCAAATCCGGCCCGAACTGGGGCAACAGTAGTCAAATTAAACGCTTAATTGATGAGTTCAAATCAGCCAAGCGAACGCTGAGAACAAGTCGCAGTAACATCCAAGTTGAAGCGGTCAACGGCTGTTGCTACGGTAAAGATAAAAATCCGGATAAAGGAGACTACTATAAATACTGCGGACAGGACTTCTGGGAGTTTATATCGGGCGAACCAGAATTGTATACAGAACTTATAGAACCTCTTGCAGCTGATGCAAAAATCAGAAATGATGATTTCAAGAAACAATACAGCGTGAAAATTAACCTTTTCGTACGAGAGTTTCTGGAGACCTTCTGCAAAGAAGACGGCAATATAGACTGGGAAAAAATCGTCAGATTCAATTCAGGCAGAGCTTAAGAATGGTTGCAAGCAAACAGACCCCCTACCCCACCATTTCCACCTTTTCCGGAGCAATGGGGCTAGACAATGGGCTAGAAAAAGCCGGGTTTTCCGTGCGTCTGGCCGTTGAAATAGAAAAAGCGATGTGTGACACCATTCGACTGAATAAGCCGAATTTGCCACTGATATCAGATGATATTCGCAATTACAGCGGAGAAGAACTGCTACAACAAGCAGGATTAAAAAAAGGAGAACTGTTTCTACTCTGCGGAGGCCCTCCCTGCCAAGCATTCAGCACAGCCGGCAAACGAAGGGGGCTGGAAGATGAACGAGGCAACGTGTTCCTGAAGTTCATCAGTCTCATAGGAGAAATGCGGCCTAAATATTTTTTAATCGAAAATGTTCGAGGGCTCTTATCAGCCGCGTACAATCCTCCGCAGCTCGCAGACAGGCCCGCAGAAAAAGGATCAGCCCTAGCCTACCTGCTCTACGAGATAGAAAAATTCGGGTATGCATATTCTTTCACTCTATATGATGCAGCCAATTACGGCGTTCCCCAGCACAGAGAGCGCGTCATCATACTTGGCAGCAGAGACGGCTACAGATTACCTCATATCCCCCCTACTCACAATGAACATGGCACGAATGGGTTACTTCCATGGATGACTCTTCGTGACGCGGTACGCGGCCTGACTAATTGCACCTCCACCAAAATTCCCGACAAACGAAGGCCTTACTACGAGCTTTTGACTGAAGGGCAGAATTGGAGAGACCTACCCATAGACATGCAGAAAGCGGCTCTGGGTAAAGCATATGAGCTTCAGGGCGGCAAAACAGGCTTCCTGCGTCGTCTCGCATGGGACAAGCCTTCACCTACGCTGGTGACCTGCCCTACAATGCCGGCAACAGAACTCTGCCATCCTGAGGAAATCCGACCACTTTCCATTGAAGAATATGCCCGCATCCAGATGTTCCCGGACAGCTGGAAGTTTGCAGGCAACCTTACAGCCAAATATAAACAGATAGGAAATGCCGTGCCTGTAGGGTTAGCAGAAGCAGCGGGGCGCCATATTCTGCGATTTGACTCACTAAGCACCCAAGAAAAAGAAAGAATAAGCGCTAGTAATGAGAGGTCTATTGCTCGTCATTCTCGTTACCATCAAACGGATGATTTGCACTTCAAGACTCATCTGGAAAAGCTGAAGTGGGCCATGCATGAATCATATGATTTAATTCTCAAGTGCTATTAAAGCACGTCAACAAAGCGCACCACGACCAATGTCGGCTTCTACCACATAAACACCAATGGAACTCAGGTAAGACAACACCTCAGAACCGAGACGCAAAGTGTCGGGGGTTAACGAGAAGCCGGAGCCGTGCCCAAATTATAGTCACACGGGAAGCTCTCTATGAGCATTTCCTGCTACTCATGTCAGGCTACCGCTCTGAATCGTGGTGACTCATTACATATAATGAGCTACCACCGACAAGAAAAGCATAAGTACGACCTTTTCACCTATTGGCATATTTAACCAGCCTTTTGCTGGCTTAACATACATAAAAAACGCTTGCCAAATACCGCGGAATAAGTTACTCTAGCTCACCTCTCATTGTCAAACGTATATGAAGCACGTACACTTCCTCGGAATCTGCGGCACCGCGATGGGTGCTGTGGCATCAGCCATGGCTCGCAAGGGCTACACTGTTACCGGCACGGATGCCAACGTTTATCCGCCCATGTCCACCTTCTTAGAGAGTGAGGGGATTCAGATTTTTCAGGGCTACAAGCCTGAAAATCTTCCAGAAGACGCGGATTTGATAGTCATTGGTAATGCCATGAGCCGTGGCAATGTGGAAGTAGAAGCCGTACTGGAGCGTAACATGCGCTATATGAGCCTTCCGGAGACGATGAAGGAGTTCTTCCTCTGGGGCAAGCACAATTATGTCGTAACCGGCACGCACGGCAAGACAACCACCACGAGCATGCTGGCTTGGCTTATGGAAGCCAACGAGATGAACCCGAGTTTCATGATTGGCGGCATTGCGCGGAATCTGGGCCGTGGTGGCCGCTTTACGGATTCAGAGTACTGCGTGCTGGAGGGTGATGAATATGATACGGCATTCTTTGACAAACGTTCCAAGTTCCTGCACTACCTGCCTGAGGTTGTTATCATTAACAACATTGAGATGGATCATGTGGATATCTACTCGAACGTGGAGGAGATTAAGCTTTCCTTTAAGCGCCTGCTGCGCGTGGTGCCCCGCACCGGCGTGGTATTCATCAATTCAGACTGCCCGAACTGCGCGGATGTACGCGAACACGCAGCAAACGAGCTGAAAATGGTGAAGATTGTAGGCGTAGGCATGGAAGAAAATGCGGATTTGCGTATCACGGACATCGAGCACCGCACGGATGGCAGCACCTTCACGCTGGAAGGAGAGACCTACAGCATCCCCATGATTGGCGATTTCAACATCCGGAATGCCGCCATGGCTACCTGTGCTGCCCGTAATGCTGGGCTGACGCCGGATCAGATTCGCAGCGCCTTCCTGAGCTTCACCGGCGTAGCTCGCCGCCAAGAAGTGCGAGGCACCGTGAACAGCGTAACTGTGGTGGATGACTTCGCCCACCACCCCACAGCCATACGTCAGGCCGTGGAAGGCCTCCGCCAGCGCTTCCCCAAGAGCCGCCTGTGGGTGATTTTTGACCCCCGTAGTAACACTACCATCCGCAATCTTTTCCAGCAGCAGCTGGCAGATGCACTTGCTACCGCGGACTTCGCCGTCATCTCCCCCGTAGAGAACCACAAACGCCTGCGCCCCGAAGAAAGACTAGACGTGGAGCAGCTTCGCAATGATATCAGCGAAAAAGGGACAGAGAGCTATCTGGGTACGGATGTGGACGACATCGTAGCGCACGTGGTTTCACGCGTACACCCCGGCGACGTGTTGCTGGTAATGAGCAACGGCGGTTTCGGCGGCATACATGGGAAGCTGCTCAGCGCACTCGCGCAGTAATATAACTTTATCAAAGCAAAAAACACCCTGGCAGACGGAATGTAGCCGGGGTGTTTTTTTCTCAAGAAAATGGAAAAGCTCTTTATGCAGATTTTTTGCTTTCCTTTAAAAGCTCTTTAAGCTCCTGCACGGAGGCCATCAGTTTACGATTTGCACGCTTCAGATACAACAGGCATATAAGCACGATAACAGTGACCAGTGTCAGGTACAAAATTATCCCCCAGCACATTAACTGCAATGAGTACAAAGGACCGGATATCTTCGGGCTTTCCACCACGCGATTAACAATGATATCTCCGACCTCTCTGGCATATTCCCGCCCCTCCTGCTTGTATTGCTCCTTGTATTCAGCAAGAAAACGGTCAAGAGCCTCTTTCAGCGTAGAAGAAATCACCTCAGATATAGAACGATCACCCAAGCGCTCAGCAGTAGCCTCCCGCACCCGGTTAAGCATACCCCTTCCCCGGTCACGCCAACGGCGGCGGCCTTCGGTGGCCGGCTCTTCTTCCGCAACTTGCCCTTGATTCACCTCGGTAGCGGGCGCTTGCTCCGCTTCCGCGGAAGGCTCAGCCTCCTCAGCGGAACGACGAGCAGCCGCACGGCGCTCCTGCTCAACCTGCAGAACACGGCTACCGGCAGAAAGCAGGCCATCTATAATCCGGTCACCACGTGAATCCGCCCAAGCTTCACCAACAAGAAAAGAGAAGAGAACAGAAAAAGAAAGAAGGAGATGCTTCATGTAAGCATGATAGCATCCCCTTCTTTACTTTGCAAGATTAAAGCCGCTCTCAGAGGTCATTCCTCTGCGGCAAAGCAGCCGCAGGAGCTACGGGAGATACCGGGGCCACGGGGGCAGCGGGCTGAGGCTCAGGACGCGCCGCCGGACGTGTGGCAGGGCTGGCAGCAGGAGCAGAGCTACGGCTCTGGCCGGCGGCGCGGCTCGCAGCAGAAGAGGCACCACTGCGGTTCGTGCAGCCTTCAAAAGCTGCCGGGAAGAAAGCCCTAGCCGGGGCCTCAGCGGCAGCAATCGCCGCACGAGTAGGCACCACACCAGCCTCGCCATCAAAGTTCACAGCGCGTCGGAAAATCTCATGATCCGTGCCGAACACCATATATCGATGCACAAGGAAAGGCTCCTCCTCGCACTCCACTTTGCGCTCCAGCACAGTAAAGGCAGCCTGATACCCGGCCTCTCGGAGAGTATCTACCATGGGCTGCGTATTATAGCCACCGGGATAACAATACGTGGAGCAGTTGCCGAACATATTCATCAGGCGCGTTCTGGAATCCACCAGCTCCGTACGAAGCTGGGCGGCATACTCTGAAGAAGCCTGATTATAACGCCTCCACTTACTGGGGTAAAGGTGATTAGAAGAATGGCTACCAATGGTGGCGCCATTTGCCATCATCTCCTGAATCTGCGCGGTGGTCATGGAATCACCTTGCACATTGATGTAGCGCGTGTACAGGAAGAGAGTGAATGGATAACCATACGCACGAAGCACCGGATAAGCATCAGAATACACACTCTTCCAACCATCATCGATGGTGATAAGAACACACCGTTCCGGCAGGCAGCGCTGACCATGGCGCCACTCCAGAAAATCCTGCATGGAAATCACACAGATGTCAGAATCCTTCAGGAACTGCATCTGGCGGCAGAAATCTGCCGTGCTCATACGCATATCCGTGCAGGGGCGCGTCTTGCTAAAGTTATGATATCCCAGAACAGCCACGCGGGTCTGCTCACGCGGCACGAGCGGTTGCTTAAATTGAGCGCTCACCCAATCCCCCTCCGGAGTACGGCGACCGAGCACTCCGAGGCTAGGCTCCACAGGAGCCAGCTCAGGGCTGGATTCTGCGACCTCAGACTCAGTAGGCGCCTCAGCTACTTCAGAATCTTCAGGCTCAGCGGGTGCGGCGGGAGCGGCGGGTGCGGCGGGAGCAGCGGGTGCGGCGGGAGCAGCGGGTGCAGCAGGTGCGGCGGGTGCGGCGGGTGCAGCGGGTGCAGCAGGCGCGGCAGGTGCAGCAGGTGCAGCGGGAGCAGCAGGAATCGGGCTCACAGCAGGATTCACAGCCACGCCGGAGGGATCAGCCACAGCAAGCAGCTCTTCTTCACTCACCTCCTCTGCCAAATCATCGTCCGTGAACTCAGGCAGCACCACAGCCGTATTGCCCGCCGCCGGGGCAGCAGGCGCGGCAGGTGCAGCTTCCACAGCAGGAGCGCAAGCCGCCAGAGCCTCCACCACTTCATCCACGTTTGCCTCAGAGCCAAAGGAAACAGCCTGTGCAAATACGCGATTGTCACTCACAGCATAGCGCGGATATGCGTGGGCATGAGTAGCCACGGTACCCTTTTCCGGCTCTCTAGTGAAGGCCACTTCAAAGTGACTCTGCCCAAGAGCACGCTGAAGCTCAGGAGATATCTCGCCAGTAGTACAGGAAAACACACGACAAGCCCCAAACACGGATGTCACGCGCAGTGCAGCAGATGTCAACAGTTCAGATGAGACATCACCAGCTGCACAGCTACCGATTTCCGCGCCCTCGTACTGAAGAGTCAGCAACTGCGGCGCCAGCAGTGCGCCCTCGGCGTCAGCAGGCTGCTCAGCGTCAGTAAAAACAACAAAAGGGAATCCGCACCGCTGCAGCACAGGCAGAGCGACCTCCAAAAAGGCCTGATTGGGAGAATCAAAGGTCAGCAGCACAGAGCAGGCAGGAAGAGCGCGCTGGCCTTTTCGCCATGCGAGAAAATCAGCACAGGAAATGACGTTCGCCCCGCTATCCCGGAGAAAGTTCATCTGCTGCTCAAACTCCGCGGCAGATAACGTCCCCTCACCGGAGGCAATACGGCTATATCCCAGCACCGCCACCCGGCACTGTACAATCTGGGCCCCCAGAGCAGAATCAGCACTCCGGGCAGCTACAGTCGGTTCAGCGTACTGAGCAAATGAATGATTAATGAAAAAAGAAAATGCGGTAATGCAGGTTACAATATGCTTCATGTGATTTTGTTATACAGTCTTAATCAGTCGGCAAATCAACGGCCGGGTACCATTTCAAAGGTGAATCCTTTAAGATATTCAGTTTCCGGGATATTCAGCAGCACAGGATGATCCGGGCTCTGACCATGATTCGCCACTAAGCGCAACGTGCAATGGCCGTCCACCGCGGCATCAGCAATCGTCTCCTTAAACACTCCGGCACTGGCATGGTGCGAGCAGCAGAAGGTGGAGAGCACGCCGCCCACGGGCAGCATCTGCATGGCACGAAGGTGAATCTCCTTATAACCGCGCATGGCGCCGCTAAGGCTCTTCTTGTTACGAGTGAAGCTGGGCGGATCTAGAATAATGAGGTCCCACTTCGGGTCCGCGCCTTTACGCACAGCATCACTCTCACGCTTCAGGAAATCAAAGGCATTCTCCGCAATAGCTTCTACCTGCACGCCATTCAGCTCAGCGTTGCGCCGCACAGAGGCGATAGCCTCCTCGGAGATATCCACAGCCGTCACGCTGGCGGCACCAGCCTTGGCACAGGCCAGAGCAAAGCCACCTTGATTGCAGAAGCAATCCAGCACGCGGCGACCACGGGCAAACTTCGCCACGTCAGCATAATTCTGCAGCTGATCCAAATACAGACCAGTCTTCTGACCGGTTGCGAGGTCTATCATGAACTTCAGCCCACGCCCCGTAGCGATGAACGGCTCAGGCATCTCACCGGCAGCCACATACGTCTCCGGCTCAATTCCTTCCGCCAGCAGCATGGGAGAATCATTACGCACAATAATGGCACGGGGCTCAAGCAAATCTCCGAGAATATCGCGGATAAGCCCCAGGCGCTGGTGCATTGCCAGTGTAAGCGTCTGCACCACCAGAACATCGCGGTAGCGGTCCACAATCAAGCCGGGCAGGCCATCGCTCTCGCTCCACACCAAGCGCATCAGCTCCTCACCGGGAAGCCAGCGCTCACGCAGCATCATAGCCTGCGATATGCGGCGAGCAAAAAAGTCGCGATCCAAATCCTGCTTGCGTCGGGAAAAGCGGCGCGCCACAATCTGCGAGTGAGGATTATACATGGCAGAACCCAGATAATGATCCCGCTGATCCTTCAGCAGCACCACATCGCCCGGTGCAGGATTACCGAACACAGTGCGCACCTCAGTGCCGTATACCCAGTCATGCCCGTGGAAAATGCGCGCCTTTGGCGCTATGATAAGACCTGCCATAACGGGGCTCACCATACTACAATTTCATTATTTTGTCAATCAGTAATAATTTAAGAATACTTTAGTATTGACAATCATCAACTAATCTGACACAATGCAAGTGTCATGAGTGCACGAACCCTCTTCACCGCGACGACAGCCGCCATTCTCATGGTGGCCGGCAGTCTGAGCGCTGCCACCCGAGTAGTCCTGCAGGACACCCACTGCCGGACCAATGCCGTGACCTACACCCTGCCGAATGACTGGGCCGGTGGCGGCGAAGTAACATGGAACACTGAGAGCGAGCGACTTGGAAACTTCTGTATTAGAACAATGCAGTTAGTAAACCGGAAGGACTCCATCATCGCGAACTATATTTCAGCATACGAAGTACCACTGAGAACCTCCAACCCCGGCGCTATGACTTTAGCAGAAATGCTGGTAGGCGTTGCCAAACAGCTACCGGGCAATCAGAACATCACCCCGGTAGATGCAGTCATCTATCAGGCACCGCAGGACGTGCAGGATTTCCGCATGGCTCGGGATAACCTCAGCGCCCAGCTTGGCAAGAGAATCACAGGCCGAGTCTACATCGTGAACGCCACCTATTCGGATGGAACCATGGTAGGAGCCATTGTTCACGAGCGAAGCGTACGCAGAAACTTCCGCAGCGAAAGGAGCATTACCTTCCACGATATTTTCGTACTGGGCAGCACCGGAGAAACGCAACCAAACGAGCAAGCACTACACCAGGCCCTCGTGGATGTAAGCCGCGCCGCACGCCGCGCAGACTTCAACTCGAACTGGATTACCGAAAACATCCGCCAAACAGCCAACGCATTCTACGGAATGCGCCGTCTGGATGAGCGCGCCCTGCCCCAGATTACTCAAAAGGCAATCGAAGGCATGCGCCGCGGCCTACCCTCCGTGCTGGATTGCCTTTACACCAGCCGCTTCTGCCAACGGGCGGATCAGGGAGGCACCCCTGTTGCACGCAACTAAAGCAACAGATTGAAGCATTTTTTTCCGAGAGCAAGTGTCCCGCAGGACACTTGCTCTCGTTGCCTTTTCTACAATTCAAAATTAGCTATTCCTAGAAAACAAAGCAGCCTTACGGCTTGCCATGTGTCCGTATATTTGATACACTAAAATTAGTGGGGACAAGTAATGCAAAGAACACACCGGATGACAGCGCACTGGAAAAGTACGCTGCCAGGACTCGGCGTAGCCTCATCGCCCGCTTACAAGATTGGAAAGACCAACGCAGCTGGGACGAGTTTTACCGCACATACTGGCGCCTCATTTACAGTGTGGCCACAAAATCCGGCCTAAGCCCGGACGAGGCATGGGACACCGTGCAGGAAACAGTCCTTTCCGTAGCTCGCCAAACCCGAGAGAAGCAATACGACCCAGCGAAAGGCTCCTTCAAAATGTGGCTGTGGCACATCATACGCTGGCGCATCAAAGACCAGTTCCGCAAACGGCTACCGGTGACGACAGAAGAGACTGATTCTACGGACTCCCCTGCTGCAGATGTGGAAAATCTGGCAGACATCAGCGGTGATACGTTTGACAAAATATGGGAGCGAGAATGGCAACAGAACATTCTGAAAGCCGCCACAGAGCGAGTAAAAATGAAAACCTCTCCACGGCAATTTCAGATATTTGACTACCTTGTTCTGCGCGGCATGAGCACAGCCGATGTGCGCAGCAAACTCGGCGTGAGCATCGCCCAGATTTACCTAGCAAAACACCGCGTGGGCGGCCTGCTGCGCCGCGAAATTGAATACATACGCGCACAGGGAGACACCCCGGCCACACCTCACGAAGCCAACAAATAGAGAAACGAAAAGAAAATACGGCTTGCCAAAGTCGAAAAAAAAGAGTATAATCCGCGCGAATCCACGTGATATCACTCCAAATCATATGTCCGGCAACCTCACATACAAGCAATCCGGCGTCGATACCATCGAAGCACAGTCTTTCGTGAATGACATCAGCGCGCACGTTAAGCGCACGCAGAAAAACCGTCAGCTCTGCAACGCTTTCGGTCTCTTTGCAGCTGCTTACGACCTCTCCGCCTACAAGGAGCCCGTCATCGTGACCGGCACCGATGGCGTGGGCACCAAGACAGAAATTCTTTTCGATCTTGACATGCTCGAAACCGCAGGCAAAGACCTGGTCGCCATGAATGTGAACGACATTCTCACCACTGGTGGTGATCCCCTTGTTTTCCTTGATTACTTGGGTATCTCCAATCTTGAGACTGAGAAGCCCCGCATCACCCGCCTAGTGGCCGGTATGTGTGACTATCTGGAGAGCTGCAACTGCATCCTCGCCGGTGGCGAAACCGCTGAGATGCCCGGCGTTGTACCCGAGAATCTCGTTGAGATGGCCGGGTTCAGCATTGGCTGCGTAGAAAAGAGCCAGATGATTGATCCCTCTCAGGTTGAAGTGGGTGATGTGCTCATTGGTTATCCCAGTGATGGCTTCCACGCCAACGGCTGGAGCCTTGTGCGCCGCATTCTGAAGCAGAATCCGGACCTTCTTACCGAGGAAGAACTGCGCAGCCTGCTGGCTCCCACTCGCCTGTACCATGACGTGGTGTACGACATGCGCAAGCTTGGCATCACCCCCAAGGCATACGCCCACATCACCGGTGGCGGCCTGCCCGAAAACCTTGAGCGTTTCCTTGGTGATAAGGGTGCTGACCTCGAAATCCCCTACTGGGACAACGCCCCCGTACAGAAAGTGCTCACTTTCGTGGACGCCGAAGACCGATTCCACACCTTCAATATGGGCATCGGCTGGGTAGCCATCGTGAAGCCCGAGCAAGTGGAGCAGGCTTGCACCGCCGGCCCCGGTGGTACCGTTATCGGCACCATGCGCGAGGGCAAGGGCATCCATGTGACCGTACGCAAGTAAACGCAATTTTTAAGACTATATGTCCGCAGCAATCAGACTGCTTAAGCCGCTCTCCTATTTTGCGGAGAAATACGGCTCACCCGAGTGGGCCTTCAACAAGCTTTTCCTGCTCATGGAAAAGCAACACAACCGTGGGCAGGACGGTGCAGGCATTGGCTGCATCAAGCTCAACATGCCGCTGGGAGAGCCCTACATCTTCCGCGCTCGTGATGCCTCAGCCTCTGCCGTGACGAATATGTTCTCACAGCAGCAGCACACCCTGCGCCGCTTGAAAGCCGAAGGTCTCGTACGCGGCGCGGATGCAGAAACCTACAAGCGCCATTTCAACTTCGGCGGTGAAGTACTGCTCGGCCACCTGCTGTACGGCACAAGCGGAAACACAGCGGAGGAAGGCATCTGCCACCCTTACATGCGCCGCACTAACTGGCCCACACGTACCCTCATGATGCAAGGCAACATGGGTATCACAAACCTCTCCGAGCTTCATCAGAAACTCATCTCCCGAGGCCAGCACCCCGTCTTCGGTACGGATATCCAGACCCTCATGGAAGAGGTTGGCTATTACTTGGATGAAGCCCACACGGACCTCTACCGCCAGCTGCGTGATAAGAACGTGGATGGCCGTGAGATTCCCAACATCATCTCCGCTGAGCTGGATCTCTTTGATATTATCGGCAAAGCCAGCAAGGACTGGGACGGCGGCTACACCATCATGGGTGGTGTTGGTAATGGAGACTTCTTCTGCCTGAGAGATCCGCACGGCATCCGCTACTGCTACTACGTTCTCACGGACGAATATCTAGCCGTGGCCAGCGAACGCGTGCCGCTCATGAGCGTGATGGAAGTGGAAGAGCACGAGGTGAAGGAACTTGCCCCGGCCAACATGATTGTGGTGAAGTATGACGGCGCTGTAACCATCAAAGAATACACCAAGCCCGAGAAACACACCCCCTGTTGCTTTGAGGACGTGTATACCTCCCGCGGCAATGACCCCGTCATCTATCGCGAGCGTAAGGCTTTGGGCGCCAACCTCACCGAGCAGGTTGTAGAGAGTCTGGACGGCAACTTCTCCAAAGCTGCCATCACCTTCATTCCGAACACAGCTGAAGTGTCATACTACGGCCTTCTGGAAGGCCTGCGAGCTTACCGCCGCAATAAGGTAACAGAAGCCATGATAAATGCTTTCCGTGAGGGGACCATGAGCGAGGAGCTTATCAATGAGCTCATCCTTCGCCGCTGGCCACGCGCAGAAAAGATAGCTCATAAGGACATTAAGCTCCGCACCTTCATTTCCGAAGAAAGCAGCCGTAAGCAGCTTGCTGCTATGGTGTATGACCTTACATACGGCGCCGTAAACAATGATGAAGTGCTGGTAGCAATCGACGACTCCATCGTACGCGGTACCACTCTGAAGATGAGCCTGCTGCGCCTTCTGGCCCGCACTCAGGCCCGGAAGATTGTCATCGTATCCTCTGCTCCGCAGGTTCGTTACCCGGACTGCTACGGCATTGATATGAGCGAGATGGGCAAGTTCATTGCCTTCCAGGCGGCCATAACCCTGCTGAAGAAGCGAGGCATGTACACTCACATCATTGACGTGTATGAAGAATGCAAGCGCCAGCTCACTCTGCCGTCGGCAGAACGCACTAACCCGGTGAAAAAGATTTACGAGCCCTTCACTGATGATGAAATCACAGCCGAAGTTTCCCGTATGGTCACGCCGGATAACAGTTCCTGCACCATCCAAGTGATTTACCAGACCCTGGAAGGCCTTCGTGATGCCATCGAAGGGCCCTGCGGAGACTGGTACTTCAGCGGTGATTATCCGACCCCCGGTGGTTTCACCGTAGTCAACCAAGCCTTCATTCAGTGGTTTGAGAGTCGCGACAAGCGCGACTACGCACTCTGAATATAGATTTAATCTCACAAAGCACCTGCCATTGCATGCAGTGGCAGGTGTGAAAATACCCACCTCTTCCCTTATATGAGCAAGCAGTACACAAAAGCAGAACTTAAAAAATTAGAAGATACTGAGCTGGTAAAGCTGAGTCAGGAGGGTATTCTTGCTGCCTTTGACGAGCTACTCAATCGCAACAGCCACCGTATCGTCAGTATGCTCACACAGAAGCTGAAGTCTGAGACGGATGCCTACGATGTGGCCCAAACAGCTGCTGTTAAAGCGTATCGCTCTATCAAAAGCTTTAACGGCACGAGCCAGTTCTACACATGGTTGTATACCATCGCGCTGAATGAGGCTCGCAAGAGAGTCGCGACAAGCGAGACTACGCACTCTGAATATAGAATTAATCTCATAAAGCACCTGCCATTGCGTGCAGTGGCAGGTGCGAAAACACAAAAAATCCCCCCCCCTCCTCGCATATGAGCAAGAAATACACAAAAGCAGAACTTAAAAAATTAGAAGAGACTGAGCTGGTAAAGCTGAGTCAGGAGGGGGTGCTTGCTGCCTTTGACGAGCTACTCAAGCGCAACAGCCACCGTATCGTCGGCATGCTCACGCAGATGCTGAAATCTGAGACGGATGCCTACGATGTGACCCAAACAGCTGCCGTTAAAGCGTATCGCTCCATTAAAAAATTTAATGGCACGAGCCAGTTCTACACATGGTTGTACACCATCGCACTGAACGAGGCTCGCAATTTCCTGCGTAAGGAGAGCAAGCACCGCTACCAAGCAAGCCTGAACGATGATACGAATGGCGACCCGTTGGAAAAGGATTCTCATGCAGCGGATCGCGCCCTCGAGTCTGACCCGGTGCGTCGGGCTCAGGTATCAGATCTCAGAACAAGCCTGAGAAAGGCCTTGGCACAGCTCTCGGATGCACACCGAGAAATTGTGATTATGTGTGATATAGAAGGCATGAGCTACATGGAAGTTTCTCTGATTCTTAATGTACCGGAACCCACCCTGCGCTCCCGCCTACATTATGCTCACCGCTATCTTCAGAGCCTACTGAAGGATGAGAGATAAAACTCATTCCTAAAAAATAATGAATCAGGCTTCAAATCCATCTCCCGAGCGGCGCGAAACGCCGCTCCCTTTCTTTGAGGAAGGCGTGGCTGCCGGATTCCCTTCTCCGGTAATGGGAGAGCTGAGCAGCACTCTGAATCTGGATTCCCTCTGCGTGGCCCATCCGGCCACTACTTACTACGTAAAAGCGCGAGGGGAAAGCATGCGCGGCGCCGGCATAGATGACGGAGACATCCTCGTGGTAGATCGCAGCCTACAGCCGCAGAATAGCGATATCATCATCGCTGCCATTGATGGAGAGTTCACCGTCAAACGCCTGCGGATTTCTGCTTCCTGTGTGGAATTAGTACCGGAAAATCCCGCCTTCAAGGCACGCACCCTCACGGCTGAAGAACAGTCTGAATTCTTCGGAGTGGTCACATGGGTTGTAAAGCCCCTGCACCGCAGCTGTAAAACGCGCTAAGCCCCGTTAAATGAAAGACGCAGGCCCTTCACCAGAGCCTGCGTAAATGTTAAGTTGCAGATAAGCTTCTAAGCTTTATTCATCGTCAGAAGCATCAAATTCCTCGGAGTCCACATCAAAGTCTTCCTCCTGGAACTTCTTGAACTTCTTCACGCGCTGACCGGTCGGCAGAGGAGTCAGCACCATGGTTACTGTATTACCGGCCAGCTTGGCAGCCTGATCCACCTTACCCATAGTCTTCATATCTTCCACCACCTTGGCCATCACCTCAAGCCCCAGCTGCTGGTGAGCGTTCTCACGGCCACGGAAGCGCAGCTGGAAACGTACCTTATGACCATGATCCAAGAACTGCTCGGTACGGGCCATCTTGACGTTATAGTCATTCACATCCGTACCAATGCGCAGCTTGATTTCCTTCATGCGCACGGTCTTGGCCTTGTTATTTTTCTGCATCTTGGCCTGCATGTACTTAAACTTACCGTAATCGATAAGTCGGCACACGGGCGGATCCGCATTCGGGGCCACCTCAACGAGGTCTAGGCCGATTTCCTTGGCGCGAGCGAGTGCGTCACGCGTGGCCATAACGCCGAGCTGGTCACCATTAGCGGTTACAACACGGACACGGGGAGCGCGGATGCGGTCATTGACACGAATCTGCGGGGTTTTATTGTTCTGCTCACGGCGGTTACCGCGGTTTGCAGGGTTAGTGTTTTTCTGTGGGGCTGGCACTTGTGTAGTACTTGGTTATGGTCGATATGGTATATTTGGAATAAAACCCGGAGCGCGGAAAACTTCCACGCTTCGGAAAGGGGATGTTAGCTCTGCGGGGTTTCCTTCTGTTCAGAGGTAAACGCAGGCTTAATAAGGCGCTGGCCGATTTCAGCAGTAATGGCGTTGACGAACTCTTCCACTGTCATGGTACCAACAACGTCCAGCTCGCGGTGACGAATGGAAACCTTGCCTTCCTCTGACTCACGCTGGCCCACGACCACCATGTACGGCACGCGGTCCAGACGAGCATTACGAATCTTAGCGCCAATCTTATCAGGAGCGTCATCCAGCTTCACGCGCACGCTCTTGGCAGCAAGAGCTGCACGCACCTGCTCAGCGAACTCAGCCACCTTATCAGAGATGGGCAGCACGCGCACCTGCTCCGGAGCGAGCCAAGTGGGGAACTTGCCACCAAAGTGCTCAATCAGCAAGCCGGAGAAGCGCTCCATAGAGCCGAAAGGCGCACGGTGAATCATCACAGGGCGATGCGGCTTATTATCAGCGCCGGTGTAGTTCAGGTCAAAACGCTCGGGGAGGTTGTAGTCCACCTGCACGGTGCCAAGCTGCCAGTCACGACCGATGACGTCACGCACGATGAAGTCAATCTTGGGGCCGTAGAAGGCAGCCTCATTCTCTGCCTCAATGTAATCGAAGCCGTTCTCGGTAAGCACCTCACGGAGTGACTGCTCTGCGAGCTTCCAGTTCTCAACAGAGCCCACGTACTTGGCATCGGTGTAATCCTTATCACGCAGGGAAAGGCGTACACGGTAATCATTCATCTGAAGAGTACCAAGGATGTGCTTCACAATGCCGATGCACTGCTGCACTTCTTCCTTAATCTGATCCGGGCGGCAGAAGATGTGAGCGTCATCCTGAGTAAACCCACGCACGCGAGTCATACCACCCAGCTCACCACTCTGCTCCCAGCGGTACACGGTACCGAACTCAGCCAGACGCACGGGCAAATCTCGGTAGGAGTGGGGATCACTGGAGTATATACGGATGTGGTGCGGGCAGTTCATGGGCTTGAGCATGAAGCCCATGATGGATCGTGTATCAAGAGAGTTGAAAAGCTCTGCACAGCTGGCGTTCTCGTCACGCAGCTTCTTGAAATCATCCGGGTCAGGGATGGGGGTGAACTGGCTCTCCTTATAGTGCTCCCAGTGGCCGGAGGTCATGTAAAGATCCAGCTTACCGATGTGGGGAGTGTACACCTGAGAGTAGCCGATGCGGTCCAGCTCTTCCGTGATGAAATCCTGCAGCTCACGGCGGATGATGGCACCCTTGGGCTTCCAGAGCACAAGGCCCTGCCCCACCATCTCATCAATGGTGAACAAGCCCATCTCGCGGCCAAGCTTGCGGTGGTCTCGCTTGCGAGCCTCCTCCAAGCGGGCAAGGTGCTCATCCAGCTGGGTGCGGTTCGGGAAACAGGTGCCATACACACGCTGCAGGCGGGGGCCATTAGCATCCCCCTGATAATAGGCGGAAGCCACGCTCATCACCTTGAAAGCCTTGCAGTTACCAGTGCGGCCCACATGAGGCCCGGCGCACAGATCCGTGAAATCACCATTGCGATAGATGGATATCTCCTCATCGTCAGGGATACGATTCAGCAAATCCACCTTAAATTTGGAAGGCACGTCACGCGGCCCGATGGAGCCGAGCTCACCGCTCTGAGCCATAGCCATAGCCTCAGCACGAGTCACGGTAGTTCGCTCAAATGTCTGATTCTCCTTAACAATCTTCTTCATCTCAGCCTCAATCTGCTCAAACTCGGCTGATGAGATGTTATGATCCAGTTCAATATCATAGTAGAATCCGTTCTCCACAGCGGGACCGGCAGCAAGCTGAGCCTGCGGCCAAATACGGCAGATGGCAGCAGCCAGAACATGCGCGCAGGAGTGGCGCAGACGCTCCAGATCACTAGCCTGATTACGTTCCTCAAGAGTCTTTCTTTCTTTCTGTTCAGACATAAGTTATTCGTTGAGCCATTAATATGCCCTCAAATGGCCTAAATTGCAAGCCTAATCCATGAAATATGCGGAAAATTACCCATTTTATTCAGAATGGCAGTCAATGACGCGGCTTTCTAGCCCCCGGCAAGCCCCACGTCCGAGCGCGCAGATGAGTTCTCCACGAGTTCAGCTTTATTTTCAATCGGCGGAAGGGAGTCGTCAATACATGCCACATTCCCGCTAAGGTATAATAACTGTACGGCTCTTGGGATTTTGAGTATGATTCCGTACAGGTGAACGTATTAGCAATACTGGACATTCCATCGACATGCACAATAAGATCAGGTTGAACCATATATACCTTCACTCCATACAAAGCAGCCACATTATCTCGATAGAAAGAATCCACAGCTCGGTATATAGACAACCACTCCCAGATATTCTCCTCCGTCGGCATCATCGATAAGATACAATTATACATGCTCTCTGGCACCATGTACCCAAACCCAGCCAAGACACCTTCAGTCTGCCACAGTCCATGATCACCATGCTTATACACCTTACGTCCATAGGGGGTGGGACGGCTATATCCTAAATAGAGAAGATATTGCCCCTTAAGAGAATCCAACGCATACTCAAATACATCTGCAGCGTCAGAATCTGCCAAAACACGCACATCGTCCTCAAGAATCAACACATTACGCCAGCCTTCCTTCTTGGCACGTTCAATGGCATAACGATGAGAAAGCACACACCCGGCCGTTCCTCCCCAAAAGTGAGCTCGCTCCATAGTGCGTGCTGTAAACCAAGGACTCTCTCCGTACCCGGCTAATTTTCGACCATCTACAGCAACGAATCTATGCACTTTCTCAATCGGCAAGGTCGACCGATTATCCTCCATAAAACGCGTCATTCGTTCCGGAAAAGAATCTAGATTAATCACTAGAATTCCATCTACCTTATCCCACGCTTTGTGGAGCTGCTGGCTTTCATCTTTCATACCTGTACCGAAAATCAATCTTCAACACGGCCGTAATCGTCCTTATATCTTTCAATATCGTCCTCAGAGAGATAATCCCCCATCTGAATTTCTATCAAAGAGAGCGGCGCTTCAGCTTCATTACTCAGGCGGTGCAGGCTTCCCCGCGGAATCAGAACGGATTCTCCAACACCTAACCTCTTAACTACTCCGTCACAACAAATAACCGCCTCACCTTCAGTCACCACCCAGCGCTCCATGCGATGCGCATGACTCTGAAGAGAAATACGCCCACCGGGCACTACATTAATCTTCTTCACCACGACTCGGGGCTGAACATCCAGCACCTGCCAATCCCCCCATGGGCGGTCGTCTGTTTCACCAGGCTCGTATGTTGGCGTTTCAGTACTCATTTTCCAAGAGATTCACGTATACTGGTAGTCGAACGCTGAGGAAGGTTACCATGGGGAATTCTGGAACTAGTCACATAACGAATTCCCTTAGCTTCCACGAACGCACGCTTTTCGTCACTGGTGCCATCACCATTCACAAAGAAGATGTCTGGTTTCACCTCATCAAGCAACGGCGCGAAATCAAGAATCTTACCCGTGTCCGGGCCGATGTAGACCTTCGTCACATAACGAATAGCCTCCAGCATGTACTTGCGCTCCTGCTCATTGTACATGGTCTTGCGGTTCTTAAGAATACGCACCGTTTCATCAGACCCAATGGAAACGTACACATCCCCGTAACTCGCAGCTTCCTCAAGGAATGCCACGTGGCCACTATGTAACACATCAAAGCAACCTGAAACGAAAACTTTAGGCATAAAAATAAAATTATATCAGAAATTGTCCTTCTTCACATTATGACGCTTGAGGCGCTCCAGATACTGAGGCTCCCACGGCACCTGCTCATCCTTACCAAACGTTCGGCAATATGGCTCAATGGGATACAGATATTCACAATCGGCAAGCGCGGCAGCTCGAGCCTCAGGAGTCTCGTACAAATAAAGCGCGTAGCCACCATGACCTCCGCCACAATACTTATGAGCCAAGCAATCCCCAACCTCGGGTAACGGGTCCATCCCCTCCTCCAGCTGCAACTGATAACTCAGCTGCACGGCTACTGCTAGCACATTAATATCCTTTTCCTGTACCCCAAGACGCGCCACACGGCCCGCCTTAGCAATTTTTTCAAAATTACGCTTGAGCGCAGCAAGACCAGGAGTATCATGCTTAATACGAGTATCGTACACAGCCATGCGCCCGGCAAGGAACTCACCCGTGTTCTTAAAATCAAGCACGGGATGCGGCCCAGAGCACCATACACAGGCACCGGTTTCCGCAATAACAGCAGGATCTTGCCAACCAACGCCAAGCCCCAGCTCAGAGTTCACCGGATCCCAGCCATTAAGCACACTCCAGCCTCCGCTGCCACCAAGACCAGCCCCTTGGCGATACCCCCACTCCTTGAGTGATACAGTCGGAGAAATCGAACAGTTTACAATATATTCGCCGGGAATCGCATTTTCAGGCACATCCAGCCACCCACCGGCAAAATCCACTCGCAGCGGGACATGCTGCGGTGCCTTAATTCGGCTTACCACCTCCGAGCTGCTGGTAGTTTTCCCCTCCGGTCGAGATTTTTCCAGCACAACAAACTCCACCCCATACTCTTCACAAAGGCGCCTTTTAGCATCCATGTAGAGGTCATCAGTCGTTACAGCCAGAATGTCAGGCTGAGACTGCAAGAACGCAGACTTAAATGAAAGCTCCACATTCTCATCGGTAGAAAGAATCACCTCATCTACCATCTGCAAGGAGCGCAGAAGAGCTAACTTATCATCATCATCCAGCAGAGACTTTTTGTTGTACAGTGTCCAAAGCAAGTCAGCAGGAGGAAACGATACTATCAAATAATCTCCTAAGGCACTGGCATCCCGGAAAAATCGAATATGACCAGCATGCAATACATTAAAAGAACCGGAAACAAAAACTTTCTTCATATCAGAATCTTACAAGTGTTTTTCTGAACACTCTTTCACCTTACTTCTCAAGCCCTACCATGCGGAAGAAAATACGGCTGAGACGCCAACGCTCAAAGGCTCCTGCCACACTACGGCCGGCCAGCACTTCCCTGAGCATATCCTTGAGCACGTTCTTCAACACAGGAATAAGCACCAGTGAGCCAAGCTGCACAGAAAGCATCTTCATAATACTGCGAGCATACGAGCGCGGAGCTTCCACCTTCGCACGCGAACGGCGGGAAAGCAATGAAGCCACAAGCTTTACCCCAACCAATGCAGCGATGCCAACACCAGCATACCTCACGGCACTTTCCGGCACATGAAGAGAATCACGGCACTGCCCTACACCGGTGCGAGTCCGAGCCCCACCATCCAGCGCACGCAGTCGAGTGGAAGCGACCTCTGTCAGGAGTTGCTGTTTTCTTTGCTGATAAGTATTTTCAGACATTCCAAATCATGCTGAATCTCCTGCCTAGTGGCCGGCGCCACCGGACCGGGAGAGCTCTTAAGGCCAATCAAAAGAATCACTAGCCCAATAATAACATGCACCGCACACACCAGCCCCGTGGCCAACAGCCACGATCCCAGCCAAGCATGCGCCGCCACACAGACACATGCGCAGAAAACAAGATAGCCAACAAGCAGCAACAGACCGCCCACAGCCACCAATACCAAACGCCTAGCCTGATGTGCGGCGTACTGCTGCAGTTCAAGCTGCAGCAGCCGTACAAGTGCACCTATATGAGCAAAAGTACTTACAGCCACCTCCTTCATTCCACCAACTACCTCCGCACCCTGTTCTTGCAAAACAAGGAGCGGCTTGGGTTTTCTGAACGAAAAAAGTGACATATTAAGCAATCGAATAATCAGAGAGCTCTAAGCATGTGATACTTAGCGGCGAGTTACACCGATAAGCAGGCCAAGCACAAAGCCCAGACCAAGAGCCCCCATAACAGAGCCTGTGGGATTAGCCTTCACGTACTCTGCACCGGCTTCATGCAAATCCTTAGCCTTAGCGCAGGTCACATCCCAACCGGCATGCAGCTGCTCACGAGCTTCACCGGTATAACGGCGCACGTTCTCCATCTGCTCAGCGGTAACGCGGCGCAGTTTCTCATACTGAGCGCAGGCATAATCACGGGCGGCCTGAAGGCGGTCCTGAGTATCAGCAGAGGCGGTAGGAGCCTCATTTCCAGTTTTCTCTACATTGTCCATAGCGTCCAAGAATTGAAAGATTTAACGTATGAAGTCCAGCTAGCGCCATTACTGCGCGGTCTGCTTCATTGCCACATTATAACCACAACTCTGCACACTTTGCAAGCAATCTTCTCCAAAATGACGAATTTTCTTCACATTTACGTAATTTTTCCGCCATTGTGAATTATAGCCTTGCATTTCACCCGCAAACTTGCTATTATCGCACGGCTCAAATAGACAAAGCATGAAAGCGATTCTTGCACTAGAAGACGGAACCACATTCGAAGGCACCGCTATTGGCGTTGCCGGCACAGTAACCGGCGAGATATGCTGCGACACCTCAGTCATGGGCTATCAGGAACTCCTGACAGACCCCGCATGTAAAGGGCGCATCATGGCTATGACCTACACACTCATCGGTAACTACGGCGTGTGCGAGGAAGATAACGAGAGCGCAGCTCCTCAGGTAAACGGCCTCGTCGTGACCGAGCTTGCCCGCCTCCACAGCAACTGGCGCGCCGAGGAAAGCATGGGTGATTGGCTCACCCGCCACAATGTCGTCGGCATCTCCGGCATCGATACGCGCAAGATTGCCACACTCCAGCGCAACAAAGGCGCCCTGCGCGGATGCATCACCACAGAACTGAGCGTCGAAGACGCCATTCAGACCGCTCAGAATGCCCCTGAACTTACCGGTGCAGACCTCGTCAGCTGCGTCACAACTCCCACCATTTATCACTGGGAAGGTGAATCCCGCGCTTGGAAACTCCCGAACAAGACTCAGGGAGACCTCACGAACTACACCGAGCTGCCCCCCGTAAGCTACAAGGTAGTAGTGTATGATTTGGGCGTACGCCGCAGCACCCTGCGCCGCCTGCGCCAGATTGGTTGCGACGTCACCGTCGTTCCCGCCACCACCCCCGCTGAAGAAGCCCTTTCCCTCCGTCCGGATGCCATCATCCTTTCCGACGGCCCCGGCGACCCCGCCGCTCTTTCCGCAGTAACGGCACAGGTGAAGAGCCTTGCCGGCAAGCTCCCCGTGGCCGGTATCGGTCTCGGCAGTCTTGTCATCGCCATCGCCATTGGCGCTACCACCCGCAAGCTCCGCGTGGGCCATCAGGGTTGCAACCAGCCCGTGAAGTCCCTCTGCAGCGGTAAGGTAGACATCACCACCCAGAACACCCTCTTCACCATCGACTCTGCAAACATGCCTGAGGCACTGGAGGTGACAGAGGTTAACCTGAATGATGACACCGTGGCAGCCTACCGCCATGCTTCTCAGCCCATGTTCGGCGTGCAGTACCTCCCCACTACACCAGCAGGCGCTGATGACACCACCAACTTCTACAACAAGCTCATCCAGACCATTAAGGACGTGAAGGCCGGTAAGTACAACGCATAAACGTCCCCTCGCAAATTATATGAATACACTAGTCATTGGCTCCCAGTGGGGAGATGAAGGCAAGGGCAAAGTCATCGATTTCCTCACCGAAACCGCTGACGTTGTCGCCCGCAGTCAGGGCGGCAGCAACGCCGGCCACACCGTCATCGCCAAGGGGCAGAAGTACGTACTTCACCTCATCCCCTCCGGCATTCTCTGGGAAGGCAAGGTGAACATCATCGGTAACGGCGTGGTCATCAACCCCACCTCCCTCGTGGAAGAAATCCGTTACCTGCAGGATAAAGGCGTAACCATCAGCCCCAAGAACCTGCTCATCTCTGACCGCGCACACGTTGTGCTGCCCATTCACAAGGAGATTGACGGCGCTCAGGAAGAAGCCCTCGGTGATCAGAAGATTGGCACCACCCGCCAGGGCATTGGGCCCACGTATGCAGACAAGGCCCGCCGCGTAGGCATCCGCATGATTGACCTCGCAGACCCCACCCGCTTGGAGAAGGTACTGAAGGCTCGCATCAAGACTGCTAACGAGGAGCTCGTGCGCCTCGGCTGGCCCGCTGCGGATCCGCAGGTTACTCTGGATGCCGTGATGGCTGCCGCCGATGTGCTGCGCCCCCACATCACGAACACCATCCCCGTTATCAATGACGCCATCAAGGCCGGCAAGACCGTCCTCTTTGAAGGCGCTCAGGGCGCCATGCTGGACATCGACTTCGGCACCTATCCCTTCGTGACCAGCTCCAACACCAGCGCCGGCGGCTGCTGCACCGGCTCAGGCGTAGCCCCCACCCGTATCGACAAGATTATCGGCGTGTGCAAGGCTTACACCACCCGCGTGGGTGAAGGCCCCTTCGTGACGGAAGACGCCGAAATCAGCGATTACCTCCACGGCCTTGGCCGCGAGTTCGGTGCCACCACAGGCCGCCCCCGCCGCTGCGGCTGGACGGACGGCGTTGTGCTCCGCTTCTCCGCCATGTTCAACGGCTTTGACGAAATGGCCATGACCAACCTCGATGGCCTAGACGAGCTGGATTCCATCAAGATTTGCACCGGCTACCGTATGGGTGACCAGGTACTCGAGTACCCCCCTGCCCTCATGGAGGAGTGGTACCAGTGCGAGCCCATTTACGAAACCCTCCCCGGCTGGAAGAAGGACATCTCCTCCTGCACCACTTGGGACGAACTTCCCGAGAACTGCAAGGCATACGTCAAGCGCTTCGGCGAAGTCGTGGGTTGCCCCGTCGGCACCGTTGGCGTAGGCCCGGACCGCGAGCAGACCATCAGCGTGCCCCACTAAGAGGCCTCAATAACAGCTCATCTCCCCAAAAAGCCCGCCTCCAAGCGGGCTTTTTTATACCCTTTCCCCTCGAGAAACGTACAAAATTAAAAAAAATCACAAAAAATCAAATTTAAAGCTTGCTATCTCCCGAAAATTCATGTATAATGCCCCCGAACACGGCAAAGCACGAGTAGCTCAGTGGTAGAGCGGCTGTCTTACACACAGTTGGTCAGGAGTTCGAATCTCTTCTCGTGTATCAAGGCTGACTTTCAATCGGAAGTCAGCCTTTTTTATAATTATATAATATTCAACCAATGAAATGGGGCATGTCCAAACTTCTGACTACTTTAATAACCTGTCTGCTCTGTGTTTGTTTTTTGACATCAGCAAGATTCCCTGTGCGTACTGTGCGTAGGGTGCCACACCCAAATATCACTGGGCGTAAGGTGACACTCCCAAATAATAGTTCAAGGCTTCATCCGAGAGCAAGGCAAAGAGAACAGGAACTGGAGCAAGTGGCAAGAGCGCTAAGTGAGGCAGGTAGGGAAAGCGAGGAAAGAAAGCGAAATGCACTCCGAAACCAAAGACAACGATTAAATTCCACCAGAAGGCAAAACCAAATGAATCGGGAGTAAGCCCAAATATTGTGAAATTCGATTTTCATACCAATATATGCCCGCATTCCATCAATACTCTTAACCGATAGTTCTGAAAGTTGCGATAGCCATAGGCCCGGCGTTGAATTAATTTCATTTTTCGGTGGAAGCCCTCGGTGATTCCATTGCTCTTTGTAAAGCGCCACATGCGGATGATGGGTTCAAACCATTGTCGTATCGTGCGCCCCAGTTTTTTGAATATTTCCAGAGCTTCGTGAAGCATCTGCCAGACCATTTCCTTGAGCTTTTCCAGCAGAGGAATGCAATTCGCTCGTTTCCGCTCCTTAATACTCAATAAGGAACACAGCTCTTCCTTGAACTCGTATGCTGCCTGAATAGCAGGATGTCGCGCAAACTCTTTTTCCAGCAGTTGCCTTTGAGCTGGTCTCAGATTTGCCCCTTTTGTGCGCAGGGCACAGGTAATGCCTCTCTTCCATTTAATCGCCGGATCAGCTGCCTTGCAGAACTCATGGAATGTATCAATTATAAGCCGTATCACATGAAATCTGTCTGCTACAATCTTTGCGTGGGGGAACAGGCGCTGTATCAGGTTCCGGAAAGGCGAGCTCAAATCCATGCAGACAACCTTCACCTTCTCCCGGCCCTTAAGCTTGCGCAGATTGCTTTCCAATGCAGCACTGCTTTTACCTTCAAAGACTTCGTAAATGCGATGGTGGCGCAAATCGGCCAGAGTCACGGCAAACTTATGCCCCTTTGTGCGCCCCCGATGAATGCTGTGCTCATCAATTCGCAGCACCTGGGGGCATGAGTGTTGCAGCTGTTCGCGCAACAGCGCCTCATGATTCCTGTGCAGCTGGCGTTCAACGGTGCTGGTGCTTATCCTGTATTTCTGACCTATGGCTTTGTTGCTTACGCCATTGGCGCATTCTCTGGAGAGCATGTCATTGAGTCTGGCATTGCGCCGCTGCCATTTTCCTATACCTATGCGATTGCATGATGGAGAAAAGCATTTTCCACAACAGCGGCACTTATATCGTTTCATTCTAATCCTTAGTCTCTTCCTTGCTCCATCTCGCCCTATGGCGCTGGCGTTGCGGTGGTAGTAGCCATGCGCATAAAGCATATTGCTACCACAGCAGGGGCATCTTGCTGCTTCTACTTCAACATACGTGGCATAGGCAAATTTGCCTTGACTATCCACGCCCTCTCCTGTAATCTTCAAGTACTTCAAGAACACAACACAGGGCATGGTAGGAGTTTTCTCCTCCATGCTCAATGTTTTTCTGCTTTTTACTAATACTTTTCTCCGGCTTCTCTTCTTCCTTGCGGGGCTCATTCCACAATTATTGCAGAAGAGCCATATTGCAACAAAAAAGAACCAAGGACGATTCAAACAGCCGTTTTTTAAGCTTCGGGACGTTCCCGGGACTGCAAAGGACTACGGGTGCGGCAAACTACTTGTTTTCATATTCGACCGATTCTATCGTGATATCGGGGCAAGTTCAATTAATTATAGTTGACATGATGTAACAAATGTAGTATTCATGTCAACGTGAAGAAGGAAACCGGCAAGCGCTTGTCATTCGGACAGATACTTCGAAATCGAAGGATTATCAAGGGATATTCGTTGCGAAAGTTAAGTTCGATGTTGGGTGGGATTGTTTCGCACGAAATGCTATCTCGTTATGAAAATGATGCAGCAGAACCACGTGCGGAAGTTAAAGAAAAGTTGTGTGCTATGCTGGAAATTAATGAGAACGAGACATATAGAGCTTTGGTAACCCCACCGGACGTTAAATTTCGACGTAGCAGATGGGGCATCCCGCAGAAGGATATAGAGGCAGCTCAGTTACTTGCTCTTGAACTCTGCAATCACTACCTCTCGCTGGAAAATGTTTTGGGAGACAGAACAGAATGGAAAAATCCTTTTTCAGTAAATGAATGTAAAAAGTTGTTACGAAGAACAAAGAATGAGCAAGATAGAGCAACTGCGCTCGAAGAAATAGCCGAGGAGCTTCGTAAACGATGGAACTTAGGTGGTGGCCCGATTCCTTCTCTAAGCTCTTTATTGGAACAAAAAGGGATTTTAGTGTGTGAAGTTCCGTTTAATAGTAATAGAATAGATGGATTTTCTTTCTTTTACGAAGGCAGGCCTTTCATTTGCGTAGCGGATTTGTTAAATAGAAATCCTGTTCGCAAAAGAATGACTTTGGCTCATGAATTGGGACATATCTTATTCCCGGATATGGACAAAGATGAACCATCTGACAAAGAGTACTGCATTATGCGCTTTGCCGGGGCTTTTTTAATACCTCGCCCGGCGGTGATTGGTGCGCTTGGTTCATCTATGAGAAAAGAGTTGCCTCTGTATGAACTTTTGGGGATGAAACATTATTATGGCATCAGTATTGTAGGCCTCATGGCACGTGCAATGCAATTGCACATCATTGACTGGGAACAATATTGCAGCTT